>DATAHC010000522.1:0-9565 GCA_036263415.1 Flavisolibacter sp. | reverse complement strand
TTCTGGAACCAGCTTTCTTATCATGAGATATTAGGGAACCTTAAGCAAAAAAACGGACGTACCTGGCTATTTGGGCACCCCTTTTTCGGGGAATGGCAGACGGACCAAAATAAACTGAATGTGCTTTCGCTTGGGTTTAAGGGCGATGAAATGAAATTCGATTATGCTCACCAGGTTTATGAAGACCGTGAGGGAAATATCTGGATCGCTTCCGATAATGGGGTCTACCTGTTCAATCCCGATGCCCAGATCTTCAATACCTATAAGTTGATCCGTCCCGGAGGGGTTCCCATGGAAGCCAATGTGCAGGCTGTATCAGAATTAAGAGATGGAAGGATCTTTATTGGCTGCTGGGGAGCAGGCTTGTTCGTTTTCGACAGGAACTTCAATCCGCTTCCATTACCACCCCCTATGAAAAAGTTTGCCGGAAACTACTCCATATGGGACATGGCCGTGCACAGCCGTTCAGGTGCCTTATGGGCCACTCTGCAAGGAGGCGGTTTACTGATCTATGATCCGAAAAAGGAAAAGCTTACGGAAATGTATCCTGAGATTTTTAGGGGAGCAACCATCCGCCAGATCGATGAGGACACATCCGGCAATTTCTGGTTCGGTACCCAGCATGGCCGTGTTATTAAGTGGGATTATAGCAAAGCAGGGGGTGATCCGACCAAAGGCTTTGAACTGATCTGTGAAACCGGCCTGGTTCATAAAATACATTTCGATTACCAGGGCTATATCTATGTCGCTACTTTGCATATGGGGCTTTTGAAAATTGATACCAGGACCAATAAGATTGTCAGAATCTATACCGATCAGGGAAAGGAGGGAGAGCGGCTATTTATGAACTCCCCGGGAGATATGACCTACTTCAACGATACAACACTTCTGGTAACGGCAGGTTGCATCAATATTGTAAATACCAAAACCAATAAAATAAGCTTCCTGTCAGCAGAGAACGGGCTTCCTTCCAATACCGTGGAATCCATTCAAAAAGACCGGAATGGTATTGTATGGGTAGGTATGACGAATGGATTTTGCCGGGTTAACCTTCCTAAAAGGATCGTTAGTTATTATGATCGTAGAGATGGTATCTCATTTGATAAATTTGAACAGGCAGGGGTGGAGCAGCTCAAAGATGGTAGGATGATCTTCTTTACAGATCACAATTTTCTGGTATTCGACCCCAAGCATTTTGTACAGCAATCCAATATGCCCAGACCTTATATTACTGCTTTCAAACTGGGAGGGAACTCACTGTCGCTGGATTCTCTTAAAAAATCCAGGCGTGTTCAACTCCAATATAATAATACGTCCATAGCCATTAATTTCAGCGCACTGAGTTATCTGCAACAGCGAAAACTTCATTTTTATTATAAAATGGAGAATCTTGACAAAGACTGGATACATGTTGACCGGCCAGAGGCGGTGGTTTATAATTACCTTTCACCAGGTGACTATACCTTCAAGGTCAAATGCGAAAATGCGGATGGTACAACCAGCGAAGAAACGGCTTCTATCAGTATTGAGGTTCAGCCTCCCTTCTGGAAAAGCTGGTGGTTCTATTCCCTGATCATCCTGCTGGCCATTATGGTCATGTATATCATTGACCGGGAAAGGGTGCAGAAGATGCGTTCTTTGCAGCAGGTAAGAACACAGATAGCGGGAAATCTTTCTCAGGAAATCAATACTGCTCTGAATAATATTAATGTTCTGAGTGAGATTGCCAAGATAAAGGTGGATCGGGATGCCAATCAGTCCAAGGAATTTATTGATCAGATCAGTGATAAAAGCCGCCACATGATCGAATCGCTCGATGATATGATGTGGAGTATACATCCGGAGAATGATAGCATGCGACAAACCTTATCCCGTATTCGAGAAATTACGGATAATGTAATGTCCACCCACGAAGTGGATATTGACCTGATCGTTGATCATCAGTTGCAGTCGCTGAATCTTGATATGAAGCTCCGTTATGAACTGTTTTTCTTTTATAAGGACGCCATCACTTTTATTGTTGAAAGTATCGAGTGTTCCCAGCTGTTTGTGAATTTTGCATTGGTCAAAAACAGGCTGTTACTGGAGATACTTTCGGAATGTGGTGTTGAGATCGTAAACTTCGAAACCCGCTTCCGGAAAACCGTACAACGACGGGTAGCTGAAATGAATGGAGCATTGGATGTAACAGCGGACAATAGAAATTTTTCCATTGTCCTTTCCGTTACCGTACGTTAATCATTTACCCAGCCAGTTTTTAAACTCTGTAACCTTTTCCCGGCTTACGATACATTCCTTATCAATGGCCGGCTTCAGATGCAGCAGCAGCCTGTTCCCAAAATAATCGTGTATCTGGTCTACGCTGTTTACAGATATATAGAAAGAGCGGCTGATCCGGAAGTATTTATCGGGATCCAGCATATCTGTGAGCTCATCCATAGTATAATCCACTACGAATTTTCGGTTATCGAATGTTTTGAAAAAGTTTAGTCTGCCATCACTGAAGAAATAAGCAATTTCTTCCACTTCAACCGACACCAGCTTCTGCCCATGTTTCACCAGAAAACGTTTCCTGAATTCTTTGGTCTGAAGCTTTTGCTGAAGCTCTTTAACCAGTACATCCAGGCTGATTTCCGGTTTTACTTCCTCTTTAGCATATAGCTTTCTCATTTCCCTGAACTTTTCCAGTGCCACATGGAGGTCTTCCTTCTGAACTGGTTTCAGCAGATAATCCACGCTATTCACCTTAAAGGCTTTTAAGGCATATTCATCGTATGAAGTAATAAATATCACCGGACTTTTTACCTGGGTATGATTGAAAATTTCGAAGCTTTGACCATCTGCCAGCTCAATATCCATGAGTATCAGGTCGGGGGTAGGATTGCTCTCCAGCCAGGCAACTGAACTTTTGATGCTATCAGCTTCGCCGACTACTTCGGCACTTTCATCAACACTTTGAAGTGTTTTCTTTAATTTTTTTACTGCCAGGTCTTCGTCTTCTACTATAAATATTTTCATGTGTTAGAGTTAAGCAGTTATTAATTTTTTTTCGGTTACCTGGTGCCATATGAGCGGAAGCACCACACTGAAATTCTTATTATCCTCCAGTACCTGAAAGCCTTCCTGGTACAGTAACTCATATTTATTTTGAATGTTTCCCAGGCCAATATTGGTGGAAGGTCCTTTTTTGGAGCGTCTTTGAAGATTATTGTTCACCACGAGCTTATTTCCTGCAGTAGTGAAAATATCGATCAGCAAGGGAATGTTTTTGGATAACACATTATGCTTTACCGCATTTTCAATAAGTAACTGGAGACTCAATGAAGGAAGCAGGTAATCTTCATATTTTTTATCAATTTCTATGCGGATCTGAACAGCCTCTCCATGACGGGTCTTTAACAGCTGATAGTAGGAATGAACAAACTGTATTTCACTTCTGAGTGTGCTCATACTATTTTCATTATTTCGTAACAGGTACCGGTAAACCTTACTCAGCTCATTCAGAAACACCTCAGCCTGTTTCCGGTCCTCAGAAATAAGAGACGATAATGTATTAAAGCAATTGAATAGAAAATGCGGGTTTACCTGGCTTTTCAGTGTATCGAATTCCTGTTGAATGGAGAGTTGTTCCAGTTTCTCTTTTTCCGATACACTATCCTTCCACTGTTTGAATGTAAATTCTGCTTCCCACATGGTTGTAGCCATCATCGTCAGCGCAATAGAAATAAAGAAAGAAGTAGTAAGCTGGTGTTCATCCATCCTGTAATTCAGAAAATGAACAGCATCATAGGAGTATATCAAAAGGGCGAAGGTCAAAAAGGTCATGCTGATATGAGCAATCGCAAGCAGGGATAGTCTCACTGCGGTTTGCTTTATGTGGGGCAGCCGGATACGCAGCCAGTGCATAACAGCAATATGTAAGTACCAGGAAAGGAAACCCTGTATATAAACTATAGGGAAAGAGCATACCCATATTTTAGGATCCCGGAATACCCTGTCATTAAAAAGCAGATAATTCAGTACAAAGCATAAAACCGGCATCATTATAAAAAATGATAACCATTCAATGCGTCTTGGCCGAATCCATTTTTTCATGCTAATAATTCCATTTTTGCCGGTATCAGAGGCAGCTCAATTTTGCGAAATCCGTCTACATGCAGAACATTAAGGCTTTTCTGACATAACAATTTAAACTTATTATCTATATTTTCAAGCGCATGATCAGTCTCCGATACCGTAACTTTTGGTTGCAAAGAGTTACGGATCTCCAACGTTTCCTGTTGGGCTGATATGGTTATAACCAGGGGTTGCGATTTACTTATAGAGTTCTGATTGATGGTATTTTCCAATAACATTTGAAGGGTCAGAGGGGGTAATAAATACTCCTTCTGATCTTCAGTGACATATTCATGAATCTGTAAGCCTTCCCCATGCCTGGCTTTCAGCAGGTAGCAATAGGAATCGATGAAATTCAATTCAGTACCCAGGGTAACAAGTTGCTCTTCCGAATGCCGAAGCAGGTACCGGTAAACCTTACTCATATGGTCCAGAAAATCTTCCGCTTTGTCAGGGCACTCCTGGATAAGACTGGAAAGGGTATTAAGACTATTGAAGAGGAAATGCGGATTCATCTGGCTTTTAAGGCCCAGAAGCTGGCTTTGCATGTACTCTTTTTTCAAGGCCTCTGTTTCTTTCGTGGTGGCCTTATATTTTTCAAACTGGGATACCCCTTCATTCAGGAAAGTCAGAAATACATTAGTAACCAGAATCGTTAAATAGCATTGGGTGAAATCAGTTTCTGAAAAGCTATATCCATAAAATCTGATAAATTCATAACCCCTCAGCAATAACGAAATGGAAATGATTGACATCAGGGCAAATATGGAGATGCTGATAATCAGTCGTTTGAAAAGATCATCCTCGTTTGGGAACCGTTCACGAAGTGAGATGGCAACCATACCATATAAAACGAAAGCAAGGGCAAGGAACGTAAAAGTGGTAGCTGTGATTGCCAACAGTTTAAAAGCGCTTGTAAAATAACTTCCTCCAAATAGTATAGCATTCATGACTATAGCCATTGGAAGCATGGTGGCAATAAGAATAGGAGCATCCTTAGAGGTATACTTTGGAAGTAGGATCCGGTTGGCCATAAGCTGTGACAAAATACCTTTTTTAAACCCCGGATTAAAGATTTTATCAATTAATTGGGCCTAAACAGGGATGAATTGAGCAAATTAATGGATCAATTGTATTAAAAAATTAACTAACCGGAAAATAAGTATGGTAAATAACCTAAATAAGATCAAAGTTGATTATTCATACCAAAGCAAACCGATACAGACGACCGGCTCATATTCTTTTCTATTTGACTTTTGATAAATAGTTATTCTATATGTAAATCGTTTGTCAATATGGTTTCCATTTATTGAGTTCCTTAGATGTGAAAATTTCATTTCCCATGATTCAGTTAGAAAATGTCACCATATATAAACATAATACCCTCTACTTCAACAACCTGAATATACATTTATTGCAAGGCAATACGTATGGGATCATTGGACGGAACGGTTCTGGCAAAACATTACTCTTTCATACCATAGCCGGAAACCTATTACCTGTTCAAGGAAGTATCATTGCTTCAAAAGAGATTCGATGGGGGCTGGTTCATTCAGAACCGCGCTATTATCACTTTAGTACTGTGTATGACTACCTTCTTCATTTTTATGAATTGGAATTCCACATGGCATTACAGTTGTCCCACAATTTTGGAATTCCGCTTCATGTTCCTGCCAATGAACTGCCAGGGAGCAAAAAGTTTCTTTTGGAAGTACTCATTGCACTACATCCGGAAAATGATGTGATTTTAGTAGATAATAGCTGGGGAATTCTTGACAATTATAACAGGCAACGGTTACTTGAGAGCCTGGGGAGCTATGCAATGGACAGAACGATTGTATCATTTTCTGTAAATCAAAATGATTTGGATTCATATTGTCAGTTTATCTATGAAATTGACAATTTCGGACTGGTATTGAAAAGATCTAATTTGGAATGTAAGCCTTTGCTGACCTCAATTAACTAAAAGAAAGGCCGTGATTTTCTCTTTTAATTTTTACTAAGCTCTTTTTCAAATTGTGCCTTTATTTCTATTTTCTTCCTGTTATAATTGAGCAGTCCTAGTGTTTTCAATTCCGAAAAGAAATTATTGACGCTTTGACGGGAACAACATACAATATCTGCGATATCAGTTTGCGAATAGATATTGGAAAAGCTGATCGTTTCAGATTCCGCATGTGATTCTACCTGAGCCCATTTTTTTATAAATTGAATGAGTCGGCTTTTCACATCACGCATAGCAAGTTCTTCCACTTTTACTTCAAGTTTCTTTACCTGTTTATAAAGTAGCTTGGAGAACTGCAGGCTTAAAATGGGAATACTTTGAAGTAATAATTCGAAATCACTAGTGTGAATGAAACTGATATATGTATTATTACGGATGACTTCAGCGTAATCAGAAGTATAACATTCCTGGGGGTCTAACCTGCCAAAAAAGTCATTATCAATCAGAATATCTTTTACATACCGGTTTTCATTGGAGTATGTTATCAACTTTGTTTTTCCTGAAATGATGAAATAGATTTTTGAATTGGCAGTATCTCCGTAATTGATAATCTCCCCCTTTTTGTAAGACCTGATCCGACCATAATTCATAACCTGCTTCAGCTCCGTAAGCGACAATTCTCTGAAAAGGTAATGTGATTGATAAAATTGCATCCTTTGTAAGTCGTCCATATAATAGTCGTTATTAATTCAATAAATTTTCTAACTGGGTTATAAGACTGCACTCTGATTTTATACAGTCTATTCTTGCGATAACAATTCCTTTATAAAAAACAAAGAGGGCGGGCAAGGTCATGATCCTGAAATCATGATCGATCCTTTGAGTTTTTCCCATGTCTATTTTGTAAATGATGGGTTTTGATTCAACTCTGCTGAACCACTCTTCCAGTTGTTTGCCGATCTTGATACATTCGTGATTATGCTGGGTACTGAAGAATACAATGGTTTTAAACTTAGTGTTCCTTAAATGTTTAAGCAGCCTATATTCTGATATATACTTCATTACGCAATTCTTGTACAAACCTATACTTGGAGAAAGTCATGTTTTTGTCTATCTAGCGAACTGCTGGTTTGATTTAGTTAACTGTCATTTTGATTTAACCAGGTCTGAATTTGAGGTGCAATTTGAACGAACATATCTGGCTAAGGATGGCGCATACTATTATGTTCTGAGCCGCTATGATGAGGATATGGTGGTTACCGTTTAAAGAATTTAACTACTTTCTCAGACCCATTGTCAGCTTTAAAGACCGCCTGATACATACCTGCAGGTAAAGATCCAAGCTTAATGAAATCATTATTTTGGACAGCTAATTTGTGTAAAACAATGCTTCCTGCGGCATTTATGATATTCAACTCAAAAAGGCCAACCATACCAGTTTGAAGTGTAATATGATCATTTGCCAGAGTTGGGAGCACATATAAATTAGGGTCCGAACCGATATAGAGTGATTGGATGGGACTATATGAAGTTTTGCCATTCAATTCAACCCATTTTATGCGATAGAAGTTTTTTCCCGGAAAGGGCGATTTATGGATGACTTTGTAATGTTTAAGACCGCTCGTTCCATTCTGATACATTATTGAATCGAATGAAGTCCAGCTTTTACCATCCTTGCTAAATTCGGTATAGTATCTAGAGATGTTAATTTCGTCTGTTACATTCCATTCAAGCTGTACTTCTTTATTCACATAAAGGGCAGAAAAATTCAATAATGTTAATGGGAAAATAACAGGGTATCTTCCTTGAAGATTAGTAATCACGCGATTCCTTTCTATATCCGATAATACCTCGTCATAAACAAGAATCTCATAAATGTCGCCGGTCATGTAGAGAATGCCTTGTGAAGCTCTGCCTCCAATAGATGAGGTCTTATCTGTAGCGATCCTGCCATAGGCACCACTGGTTGATCCTGTTAGAGGGTTATCCGTGCGGTTGTAGAACTGGTAATTGTTACCCACCCCGGCACCAGCCGCTGACATACCGTTGTAGGTAATGGTAAAAACATCCACATTGTTATGGAACCCCCCTGGATTCACACCAATGCAATTGCCTGTTGAAGCAGGGAAGCCTATAGCCAGAGATAGGGGTCTATAGGTTCCATTGCTGGTAGCAAATACTTCTGAATGAGTAGAATTATTTGAATATAATGAAAAGAAGGAATAACCCTGGTTACTCGGCGTTCCAATGCGGAAAACTATAAAAATAGTTCGTGGATATAGGGATGAAAATGGATCGGTATTGTTAATTAATGCTGTATTGGAGGCAGCATTGAATCGTATAGCGGGAGCGCCGTTGGCATTACGGATAAAGGTTGGCCTCAGATTATTGACTGATTGTGTAAAATGATGAAGCGTTGCATCACCACTTTGATCCAGCCAGGTGGCTACTCTTTCTCCATCGCCTGCCGGATTTCCAGACGCATTTAAAACTCCGGCATCAGCCCTTAGCCAAAGAATGCGGTGGGTGGACTGAATAGGAACAGTTTGGCCTTTTGATGTTAATTGATAACCAACAATCGCAAACAGAAACAGGAGGATACGTTGAACTTGAAAAATCTGCATAAGAATGAATTAAACAGCTTTTCATGAGTAATGGATTCAAGCAAAAAAAGAAAAAACATAATTATCCTTTTGTCTTGTGGATTACAAGACAAACAGATTTGTCAATAGTATTTAACTCCAACTTGGAAATCGATTTTTGAACGTCTTTACAAAAGATTCTTTAAGGAATCTTGATACTTCTATCTCCAGGCCGTCTGACATAAGCAGGGTACCGCTTCTTTTATATTTTTGGATATGTTCCAGGTTTACCAGAAAGGATTTATGAACCCTGAAAAAGTTTTTATCTTTTAACAGTTCGTCATACTGCTTAAGTGTGTAACTGGAGGTGATACTTTTTTTATTGGTCAATTGAATGTTGGTATAATTGCTTATTGCATGACAATAAAGTATTTCATTCAATGGAATAAATATAAATCCTTCCGAAGTAGGTATAGCGACCTTGTTCAACTGCTGATTTGCTTCATTCAACTGAATAGCCTTCAGTAATGTTTCAAGCTTCTTCTCCGGCCTTTGATTCTCTGTAATCACCTTGGCCGCTTTATCCAGAGCTGTATTCAAGTGATCAAGATCGATCGGTTTAAGGAGGTAATCCAGAGCATTATACCGGAATGCTCTGGCTGCGAAATTTTGATGTGCTGTTGTAAAAATGACCTCAAAGTCAATGGAACTGAACTGATCCAGAAGGTCAAATCCTGTTTCATTCGTTAACGCTATGTCCAAAAAGATAAGTGATGGCTTTTTGGATTCAATGATTTGTATGGCTTCCGCAATAGTAGCGGCTTCTCCAACAATTTCAATGTCTTCATGGTAATGCCGGATCAGTTTGACTAATAAATTTCTACTTTGAAATTCATCATCTACTACTACTATTTTTATGTTG
>DATAHC010000521.1:0-4309 GCA_036263415.1 Flavisolibacter sp. | reverse complement strand
ACCCAGCCATTCACCGCTGGCTAGTCGGGGAAGGAATTTTTTCTTCTGCGCTTCGCTGCCATAGGCATAAATTGGATACATCACCAGGGATCCCTGCACGGAAGCGGTCGAACGCACACCACTGTCACCTCGCTCCAGTTCCTGCATCATCAGGCCGTAACTGATATAATCCAGCCCGCCGCCGCCATATTCCGGAGGAACGGTCGGACCAAAGCAACCCAGTTCACCAAGCTGCTTTACGATCTGCACCGGGAATTCTGCCCGCTGCGCATAGTCTTCTATAATGGGAGAAATCTCTTTTTTGACATAATTGCGAACGGTCTCCCGTATCAGCTTATGTTCGTCAGAAAATAATTCATCTACCAGAAAATAATCCGGGGATTGAAATTGATCGGTTGCCATGACGGCAAAAATAGTGAGTTCTGCGTTTGCAGGCTTTTCTTAATGGCTTTGCTTCGATTTGAGGAGCCTGAAATTATATTAACGTGATCCGAATTCCTGCGTCCAGTAATTTCCAACCTTCCCAACACCCATTTCCTTATAAGACGTATTCATGATATTCTTACAGTGGCCCGGGCTGTTCAGCCACCCTTCCACCACTTCTTTTTCATCCTTGAAGCCCATACCTATATTCTCTGCATACATCATCCAGTTATACCCGGCATTCTGAATACGTTCACCTGCCCCGAGCCCTTCCGGTGATGTATGACTGAAGTATTTCTTGGAAGACATATCCCGGCTATGATCCAGTGCTGCCCTTTCCAGCTGGTCGTTCCACTGCAAGGCCGGAGCGCTGGGGTAATAAGTATCCCCGCAGCGACATCCTTTCTTTCGCGCTTCATTTACCAGTGACAGGATCAGTTTTTTATTAAGAACGGGGTCATTTTGTTTAACAGGCCCGGGCCCTGCGAACAGGCTGGCTGGAAGACACAGGGTAAGTAGTACTGTGGAGAATAGAAAGGCTGCTTTCATACTACCGGACAAACGTATAAATCATGTCGAAATTGCAAGGGCTTCGTTAAAGAAACTCCATACTCAGGATTCCATCTCAAAATAAAGGGGATAATGCAGCGCGCATTTCGGATTGAAAGCGGACTGACAATTCGGACAGCTATTGCCCGCGTCGAAATACTGCTGAATCGTGAGCTCTGTCTGACAGGCTCCGCAAAGGATCGCCTTTTCATTACGGTCGTCCAGGGCCCAACGGATAACTTCATGACCGGCCTCTTCCGTGTGGCAGGAATAGCAGGGATAATAACTGTTGCAGCACTTAAAGCGGATGGCAATGATATCTAATGGGGAATGGTAGTGAACGCAGCGGGTTTCAGCATCTACAAGCCGGCCTTTCAATAACCATGTTTGCGGGTCGCTCATTGTCAAATATACGGCTGAAAATAAAAAGCTCCTGCCGGTACAACTTTGCCGGCAGGAGCTTTTCAGTCAGGTGATTTAGTTCTTTTTCTTTCCGCTCTGTTCTACCTCCCGGTTCATCTCCACCATATCAACGGTTTGATCTTTGTCATTCAACAGGTACTGGCTGAAATAATCCGCCATACGCCAGAAGAAATACTCGGTCATATCGCCATAGGCATGACGCTGTCCGGGTAGCATCACCAGGTCAAAGCGCTTGTTCGCTTTGATCAGGGCATTCACCATCCGAATGGTATTGGCCGGGTGCACGTTATTATCAACATCTCCTGTGGTCAGCAGCAAATGGCCCTTTAGATTCTTTGCCAAATCCGGATTCTTATCAATGCTGTAAGCAAAGGTGGTATCGCCTTTCTCGCTTACATTTTCCATGACGCCATTATGTTTTTCACTCCACCAACGGTTGTATATGGCATTATCATGATTCCCGGAAGATGATACGGCAACCTTGAAGAAATCAGGGTATACCAGCATCGCTGCCGTACTCATAAAACCCCCACCCGAGTGTCCGCAAATGCCCACCCGGTTAATATCGATGAAGGAATAACGGTCTGCCAACTGCTCGGCCGCCGCTTTTTTGTCAGCCAGTCCGTAATCTCTCAGGTTTCCATAACCATAGTTATGATACCATTTACTCCGGCTGGGATGGCCACCGCGGTTACCGACCGTAATCACTATAAAGCCTAATTGTGCCAGGCGGTCTATTCGGTCCATTCCTTTAGCCCATGATTTATTTACGGCTTCTGTTTGAGGACCGGGATACACGTATTCGATAATGGGATATTTTTTGGTGGAGTCAAAGTCAAATGGCTTGTACATCGCGCCATAGAGATCAGTGATCCCATCATCGGATTTCACTTTAAATACCTGGGGATATTTATAGCCAGCCGCGAACAATGAGGTCAGGTCTGTAGTTTCCAAATCCATAATCTTCCTGCCTTCTGTTGAATACAGAGCGGACCGGGGCCCAGCATTCACCTTGGAATAATTATCTACGAAATAGGATTCATTATCATCCATACTGACGGCATGCTCAAATTCCCCACTGTTCAGCAGGCGCAATCCGCTTCCGTCAAAATTAACCCTGTAAATGTGCAGGTAGTAGGGATCTTCGTTTGGCTCTCTGCCATTGGCGGTAAAATAAAGTACCCGCTTCTTTTCATCAATGCCTACAATATCCTCGCAATGGAAGGAACCGGAAGTGATCTGGTTCTTAAGTGTTCCGTCACCGCTATATAAATAAAAATGGGCCCAGCCGTCTCTTTCGCTCCACTCGATCAGTTCCGACCCTCCATTCACCAGTCCGGGACGGCGTACCTCCACATAGGTATTCAGCCGTTCGGGAATTACTGTCTTTACCTGGCCGGAATTGATATCAACGGTACAAAGGTCTATACGTTTCAGATCCCGGCTGGTCCTGTTGAAATAGAGTTTATTGTTATCACCCAGCCAAAGCAGAGGTCTCCAGTCATCATCTCTGGAATTAGCAGGCTGCGGAGCCGACCAGACAGAGATATCCTGATCCTTGAATTGCTTGATATCAAGTTCCTTGAAGGTTTTCGTGGCGTTATCAAACAATAGCACATAAGCTAAAGGAGCATCCTTTTCTCCTGGCATCCAGTATTTATAGGTTTCCAGGGTTGGACGCGGTTCAGAAATACTGTTGATCACCCAAAGGTCCTTCACTTTTCGCGCGTCGGTTCGCACAAAGGCCCAGTGCTTCGAGTCCGGGCTCCAATAGGCAAATGCAGGCTTTCTTTTGTTCTTGTTCTTCTCCTTGTCCACATTGTTTTCGCCACCGCCTGCCAGAAAACCCTCTGACCCGTAACTGAAGTATTCCATACCGTCTTTGGTGATGGCATGCTCCACAATATTGCTATCCTCTTCATTGATCAGGGCTTTTTCATAATTCGGCCGGTCCATCCAGTAGAGATTGAAATTCCTGGAAAAAAGAATGGTTTGTCCGTCCGGAGAAATAGAGGCCCATCTGGGATTACGCTTCGGCTTTTTAAGGTCCGGCAGTTGAACCAGTTCGCCGGTATTGATATTGTATTCGAAATAATATTTCTTTTTTTCCTTCACCGGCGGAGCACCCTTTTTAGAGGTGGTGTCTTTGCGGATCTCATCTTCTGTGCTCTTCACTTCAAACTGGATCCAGTTCTCATCTTTGACAAAGCGCATGCTGTCGATCATCAGGTGCTGGGCATCCATCGGATCGCGGACAATGGCAGTAAGCTTTGCGGCTAAGCGGGCATTATCAAATAGCGGCTTTTTCTCTGATCGGGCAGGATCTACTATATACCAGTTCTTTCCATTGGGTGTTTCATAGGTGTACCAGAAACGATCTGATTTTTTCAGCCAGTGTGGGTCTACATTGGTACTAAAGACCATCCGGTCCAGCTTTTTCGGTGAAAATCGGGCTGCCAGCTGATAATTGGCAGCAGTAGGGCTTTGTTGTGCAGGCGCCAAATAGGTTAAGGCTGCTGCACAGCATAGCAGGATCAGTTTTCTCATGTGTGTAAAAAGGTTTGAACGCTGAAAATAAGGATTGCCAAAAAGCCGGAGAAATAAATTATACAGGTGGCTGGTTCAGAGGGGAATCATAAAGGTTCAGTAACCTATGACCTGGAGTTCGTTCCATGCTGGTGCAGGTACGTTTGCATTTCAATGGCATACTGTTGCGCTGTTGAAGCCGCAGCCCTGGCAAAATCCTTTCCCGCGGAGGCATAGATAATTGCTCTGCTGGCATTCACCAGAAGTCCGCCATCTGCTGTCATGGCTTTACGGGAAATGGCTTCCAGGCTGCCTCCCTGCGCACCGACTCCGGGTACCAGGAAGAAATGATCAGGTACCAGTCTACGCACGGAAGAAAAAGCTTCCG
>DATAHC010000520.1:0-5246 GCA_036263415.1 Flavisolibacter sp. | reverse complement strand
GCTGCAGATGAAGGAAAACTGAGCTTTCTTAGGGTCAGCTTTTTTAATGCGGGAGATGCGTTCGATGGCGTCTGCGTTGTAGATATCGCAGCCGAGTCCATAGATGGTATCGGTAGGATAGATAATGATCCCGCCGCTTTTCAGGATAGATACGACCTGCCGTATCAGGCGTTCCTGGGGATTTTGTGGATGTATATGGATCAGCATAAATTAATAATAGGTTAATGTCTTTTAACAGACAGTTTGGCCAAATAGTACCCCGGTTGCCCGGTGCAAATTCTAACTTTACAAAAATCATTCACCATGCAGCTGCAGCCTATCCCCCGATACGATACGATTGATCCGCAGGTGTTTTTCAGCGACTATTATACACCGCAGAAACCGGTTGTGATCAAAGACCTCGCTAAAGAATGGCCGGCCTTCAGCAAATGGAACTGGGATTATTTTCATCAGCTAGTAGGCCATCAGAAAGTGGGCTTATATAATAACATCAAGAGTGATGCCTATACACCCATCAATACGGCGGATGATTATAAAACCTTTGGTGAATATATCGATATGATCCGGAAGGGGCCGGCGGCATGGCGCATATTCCTGTTTAACATCTTCGAGCATGCCCCCGACCTGGTGCGGGACTTTACCTGGCCTGAAGAGCTGATGAAGGGATTTGTGAAAAAATATCCCATGCTTTTTGTAGGCGGCGCAGGCTCCATCACCCACATGCATTTCGATATCGATCTTTCCCATATCCTTCACACCCAGTTTGCCAGACGCAAGCGGGTGCTTTTGTTTCCGCACGGCGAGCAGCATAAGCTGTACCGCAAGCCCTGGGAGGTTTTAAGCCTGGCCGATTTCTCCAATTATTACAGTGAAAGCAGCAAGCTGGATTATAACCAGTTCCCGGCACTGAAATATGCCAAAGGATATGAAGTGGTTCTGGATCATGGGGATACCCTTTTTATGCCGGCGGGTTATTGGCATCATATGGAATACCTGGACAGCGGCTTTGCCATGAGTCTTCGCGCTTTACAGCCTTCTCTTACCGGAAAGCTCAAAGGCGCCTGGAATCTGTTCGGCATGCGGAGCATCGACACCATGATGAAAAAGACCGCTCCCAAATGGTGGTATGAGCATAAGCGCCGTATTGTACTGGAAAATGCGAACCGGGAATTACAGGCCGGATGATTTAGATGCTTTCAGCGTCATCCGTATGCAGCCAGGCTACTTTCTGTTCCGGCTGATGTTCCTTCCCAATAATATCCCTGTAGAGATCGGGTCTACGGGCTTTCAGATACCGGTAGCCGCCCGCCTGTTCCAGCTTTTCTGGGGTTAGCGTAGCTATTACCAGGTCATCGCCCAGGGTTCTGCATTCCGCCAGCACATCGCCAAAGGGATCCAGAATCATTGAGCAGCCATTCTTGAGCTGGTCATCGTCCATCCCGATCGGATTGGAGAAAACAGCATACACCGCATTATCATAGGCGCGCGCCGGCAGCCATTTCATTAGCCAGTCACGCCCTTTCATGCCGTCGAATTCGATGCGCAGTAAAGTAGGATCGGTATGTCTTTTCTCCCACAGCTGCGGATCCACAAAGCCCGCCCCTGGCCGGGAAGAAGGCGTGCACATGGTCACGTGCGGCATAAAGATGATATCGGCCCCCAGCAGTTTGGTGGCGCGTACATTCTCAATGATGTTGTTGTCGTAGCAGATCAGGATCCCGCATTTCCAGCCATGGAGGTCAAACACACAATACTGATCTCCGGGTGTAAGATGGGGATTGATAAAAGGATGCAGTTTCCGGTATTTGGCTTTCAGGCCATCCTTATCCACGCATACATAGGCCTTGTATAAATGACCTTGCTCATCCTTTTCAAAAAGACCAGCCAGTACGGTGATGTGATGCCGTTCAGCTATTTTCTGCAGGGCCCTGATGCTTTCACCGTCCGGGATCCGTTCTGCCAGTTCCAGCAGCTGTTCCCGGGAAAGCTTACGGGCGAAGGTATAGCCCGTTACAGAGCATTCGTGAAAAGCGATTACCTGCGCGCCGGCTTCAGCGGCCCGGCGCGAAAGCCGGTCGATCACGGAGAGATTATAACTTTTGTCACCACTTTTATTTTCAAACTGTGCGGTAGCAACGATCAGGTTTTGCATGACGGTTATTTATAGAAAAGCCGCCCGGAAGGCGGCTTTGAGAAAGATTTATACAATGTCCCACACTTCATTTCCTCTGAGCAGCTTATTCAGATCGGCCGGTTTCTTTTCTTTCGCCATTTCGATCTGCTGTAGCATCATATCCTCGTATGTAGGACGGATGGCCTGGTAAAATACGCCGAAAGGACGCGGCAGGTGATGCTGCTCTTTCGGGTCGTCGAACATGCGGGTAAGGATCTGGGCCTTATAGAGGTCACGTTCATCATGCACCCACAGATCATCGGCGCTGTGCCCTTCATTCAGGCTCACCACCACCGGTGTAAACCCGTCCAGCTTAATGCCCTTATCCTTGTTGGCACCGAAGATCAGCGGCTGTCCCTGCTCCAGGAACAAGGCTTCGTCTGCCTTCGAGCTTTTTTCAGTAAATACTTCAAAAGCGCCATCGTTGAAGATGTTACAGTTCTGATAGATCTCCAGGAACGAAGCGCCATGATGGGCATGTGAGCGCAGCAACATGCTTTGCAGGTGCTTGGGATCCCGGTCCATACTGCGGGCAATGAAGGTAGCATCCGCACCCATAGCCAGGGCCAGGGGATTGAACGGATGGTCGATGCTGCCGTAGGGCGTGGACTTGGTGATCTTATTTTCTTCCGACGTTGGGGAATACTGGCCCTTGGTAAGCCCGTAGATCTGGTTGTTGAACAACAGGATGTTGACGTCGAAATTGCGGCGCAGCAGGTGGATGGTATGATTTCCACCAATGCTTAATCCATCGCCGTCTCCGGTAACGATCCATACGCTGAGCTCCGGCCGGGACGCTTTCAGTCCGCTGGCAATGGCCGTGGCCCTTCCGTGAATGGAGTGCATGCCGTAAACGTTCATATAGTAGGGGAAGCGCGAAGAACATCCGATACCGGATATGATCGCAATATTTTCCCTGGGAATGCCCAGTGTCGGCATCACCTTCTGCACCTGTGCCAGTATAGAATAATCTCCGCAGCCCGGACACCAGCGAACTTCCTGATCGGTGGCAAAATCCTTGGCAGTGAGGGTGGGGAGAGGCGATTTAGTTAGTGTTTCCATAAATGTTTAAAATAATACTCAATGTTTAATGATCAATTTTCAATGGTCATTGGGAAAGAGCTTTCTTTTTATTCTGAGCAGTAATAATGCTTTTTGCTATTATAGCTATTAGTTCTTCTGTTTCTTTAAAAATATCCTGAAGTTTTGTTACAGGTTTAATCAGGTCTTTTTTAATAATAATTTTTAATCCGATACGACACTCTTTGAGTTCTTTCAGGCAAATTCCAAGCTTATGCACAAAATCAGCTCTTGACTCTGCCCCTTGTACTTCCCCATAATTGAATGCTGGGGAATGGCAGGATCTAATAAGTTGTCCGGCCAGATAATTTCCTGTTCTGGTGTTTGGTAAAGTTTCCACTACATCAATCATACGACAGGTAAAACTTACCAGCCGATCTTCCAGATCATATTTATTCATAAGGTTGGTTTGGATTATTGATACATTGAACATTGAGCATTGAGAATTTTCCTAAAAGAGGAGTAAGCGAACATAAGCCTACTTCATCATTCTTAATTCCTTGTTCCCTGTTCATTATTCAGCAGCTCCTCCCAGTATTCCGCAGCCCGCCGGGTATGCGGGATCACGATCGTTCCTCCGACAATATTGGCTACGGCAAAGATCTCATACAGCTCTTCGGTAGTAATACCCAGCTCATGGCATTTGCCCACATGGTATTTGATGCAGTCGTCGCAGCGCAGCACCATGCTCGCAACCAGGCCCAGCATTTCCTTGGTCTTTTTATCCAGCGCTCCATCCTCATAGGTATTCGTATCCAGATTCCAGAGCCGTTTCATCACCAGGTTGTTCTTGCTCAGGATCACTTCATTCATCTTTTCACGGTACTCATTAAACTCATTAACCAGACTTGACATGCTTTATTTTTTCGTTCTGCAAAAATAATGAATGGCGGCCGGGTAATCATTGTCACAACGTTAAGGACCGATTTTTGCCTAATTTGGAGGTAAATTTTAACGGTTTATGAAACGATCTTTTCTGGTTACCCTGTGTTTTACCCTGCTCATTGCCAGTTCACTGGCCTTTACCAAGGATGATCCGCTCTATAAAAATCTGAAAGTGCTGCCGAAGAACATTACCAAGCCTCAGATGGATAGCGTAATGCACCATTTTACAGGGTCGCTTAATGTGAAATGCAGCTTTTGCCATGTACGCAACGATTCTACCAAAACCACCGATTTCGCCTCAGATGAGAACAAGCATAAGCTGATTGCCCGTGATATGATGCGGATGACGAATAAGATCAATGATCAGTATTTCAATCTCACCGGTGCGAAGCGCGATCTGAATACACCGCTGATGGTAACCTGCTATACCTGCCATCACGGATCAACAGAACCGGAGACCAAAGCGCCCCAGCCGGAACGCAACAGAAATGAGCAGCGCCCCATGACAGACTCTGTTAAAAAGCAATAGATTATTATATGGAAGCACGTTTTGATTTCGGTATGATCGGCATCGGCGTTATGGGCAGCAATCTGTTGCTGAACATTGCCGATAACGGCTATGCCACGATAGGCTTTGATCTGAAGCTGGAAAGGGCTCAGGCGCTGGAAGCGGCTGCCCGCCCGGGAACCACCGTAAAGGGCACTACCGACCTTAAGGAAATGGTGCAAAGCCTGAAAAAGCCACGAAAGATCATGATGCTGGTACCCGCCGGCAAGCCGGTGGATGATGTGATCGGCAACCTGTTGCCGCACCTGGAAGACGGCGATATCCTGATCGATGGCGGTAACTCTTATTTCAAGGATACCCTGAAGCGCATTCAATACCTGCAGGATAAAGGCATGCACTTTTTCGGGATGGGCGTATCGGGTGGAGAGATGGGCGCGCGCCTGGGACCCAGCATGATGCCGGGTGGCGATAAGGATGCCTATCAGTACCTGAAGCCGATCCTGGAATCCATTGCTGCCAAGGCAGCAGGCGTGCCCTGCGTGGCGTATATGGGTAATAATGCTGCCGGCCATTATGTGAAGATGGTGCACAACGGTATTG
>DATAHC010000519.1:0-4043 GCA_036263415.1 Flavisolibacter sp. | reverse complement strand
GAAGGAGGAACATCTTATGATGATGTAGAGGTTCAGGTATATAATCCCAATCCCAATACACCACCTGTAAGTAACGCGGGTTCTGATCAGGTACTGACCTTGCCAACAAGCTCCACTACATTAAATGGTACATCATCTTACGATGCAGACGGTACTATCATCGGTTATGTATGGAGCCAGGTAAGCGGGCCTTCTACAGCTTCAATTGCTTCCGATAATCAGGCAATTACATCCGTTTCAAATCTGATCGAAGGAACCTATGTATTCAATCTTTCCGTAATGGATGACAGCACTGCATTTACTAATGATGTGATGGAGGTGAAAGTGATGCCTAAACCTCCAACTACCACTTCAATAGTGAAAGTGAATTTATATGCAGGATCTAATCCATTTAATCAGGATGGATGGAATAACTGGAATGCCAGCGGCGAAACGAATATTACGTCCCCATCTTTTAAGTACAGTGATGGGTCTTCTTCAACTATAAGCTCTGTATTAAGCTATTCTCAAGGTCTTCCGGATAACGGAGCAAATTATGGTGGAACTGTTTGTCCCCCGCAAGTATTACGATATACCAGCTATTCTACTGCGGCTACAAGAACGCTTACTATTCGTGGACTGAATAATTCAGCTAAATATGGATTTGAATTCTATGCCAGCAGAGCTACAACCGGAAATAAAACCACTTTCGTAATCAATGGAGTCGGCAAAATTGTAAATACCGATAACAATAAGACGGAAAGTGCCGTTTTCACCGATATCACTCCGGTAAATGGACAAATCACCATCAGTATCAACAAGACGGGGACCTTCTCCTATATAAATGGATTTGTTCTTACAGAAACGGTAACGTCGACATCCGGTAACAGATCAGCCAGTACGACTCTGTCCACTACTTCCACAAAAGAAGTGGTATCATCGCCTAATCCATTCCGCTCCAGCCTGCAGGTTACCATCAATAACAGTTATAATGGGAAAATGCAGATCAGTCTAATAAACAATAATGGGAAAATCATGAAAGGACTGGAACTGAATAAGGTCACAGAATCACAATTAATACAAATGGGAGCAGAAACTTTGCCTCCCGGGATTTATTATTTACAGATAAAAATGGGAGAGAAGACAATAACAGAAAAGATCGTAAAATTGAATTGATCTGAATATTTTGATAAAGGGAAAGTACTAAAATGCTTTCCCTTTATATTATATGTTTCGTTTCGCCTTATCCCAAATTACCGACTGGCTTCCATTGAGGAATCTACCTAAGCCCTGATATAAGGAAATATTCATGAACAGGAAATAATAGGGAAAATTGAATATGCCTGCTTTTTTCTTATTCGCAGATAGTTGCCAGCCTATAAAAGCAAATAAATAAAAAGTAATCTGAGCAATCAATAAACCTTTATATACCCAATTTCCGTCGTTGTTCACAATCGAAATATTGAGTATTAAGATTATTGGTAATAAAAATGGACAAAGCGCCCATCTTAAAACTCGATGTGATATATATTGAAATGAAAGTTTTGGATATCTGAATATATTCAAGAGAGATCTAAGTATTATCATAGACTGAAATGCTCCAGCACTAATTCTTACCTTTCTTTTTTGTTCCTCTTTAATATCCATGGATGGTTTTTCCATGGCATAAGCATTTGGTTCATAGGCTACCCTAAATCCTTTCTGGCATATTTTAAGGGAAATTATAAAATCGTCAAGCAACACCGTATCATTCACTGCCTCAAATAATTCTGTACGAAAGGAAAACAATTCCCCAGCGGCACCAACAACGGTAAAATAGTCAGAATCTAATTGTTTCAGAGCCGATTCATATCTCCAATACAGACTTTCTCCTTTACCTGCAGAGTTTGATTGCTCGAGGTCCAAGACCTTTTTTTCTCCTGCAACGCCTCCCACTTTTGGATCTGCATAATGCTTAACAATTTCAAGTAGAGCCCGCTTATTCAATATGGTATTTGCATCACAAAATATGACGTAGGGTGTCTGAACTTCCCTCATGGAACGATTCATTGCCGCGACCTTACCTTTCCTTTCATTGTTGTGCATGAGTTTGAATTCCGGGCAACTAGCAATTATTTCCGGTGTTTTATCTGAAGATCCATCTGTCACAAAAATGACATCTAATTTTCCTTCCGGATATTCCAGTAGCCGGGTATTTTCAATTTTTTGCCTGATGAAGGCTTCTTCATTATAGGCCGGAATGATCAAAGTAACTTTGGGTGTAAAGGAGTCCAATTCAAGGGTTTTATATTTTTTCCCTTTCATTTTCACTAAAACCCAAAGGAGTATGCCGTATCCCAGATATGCATAAAAAATGATAAAGACAGCTAGCCATAAAAACAGTTCTGAAGGTTGCATCAAGTCCATTTAGGCCGAAAAAATAGGTAATTGTCCGCTTTTTTCAAATAACATAAAGAGAATCAATGAGTTTTCTATAACATTAAAAATTATTTTGCATTTATAATAAACTTATTACTTTTACACTTCGCAGACCAACTATCCGAACAACCTTCTCCTTCCTTAGAAATTCCATCGTAATTCAATTCCACGTTCCAAAATCTCATCCAACTATTGCATAAATCGTAAGATTTATTATCCATTCCTGTAAAGGCCTGCTTGCAGTCAAATCAATCTGCAGGTACGAATTGAGTTAACTTAAACCTTAAGCTGATGCAAAAACGTCTTTTCTGTACTTTGATGGCTATCCTTATGATAGGAATGTCCATCAAATTGAAAGCCCAACCAGGAGTACTTGATCCAGCAGACCCGGATCAGGTATTCACAGCCACCACTCAACCAGCGGCACCGACATGGGCCAGAATGAGCAAATGGGGGCATTCCAACCGTCTTACCTGGAATGGTAAAAGACCATTTGACTATGGTTTTAAATCCTACTATTACAAGGGAATGGCCTTCCGTATCAAGTTTCCTAAATCTTATCAGCACAATGTTGCGGATGGTAAAAAATACCCTATTATGGTATTTTTACATGGTTTGGGAGAGCGCGGTGACATTTATGATAACGAATATCAGATGTTACACGGCGGTCAAACACATGCCGAGAAAGTTGACAATGGAACTTTCGACGGGTTTTTATTTTATAGTCAGAGTTCAAATGGTTATCACGCAGCCTATTTCCCGATGATATCAGAGATGATCGATTCATTGGTTAAATATGTTAAAGTTGATAAAGACAGAACCATTTTAAGTGGACTTTCTTCGGGTGGACAAGGAACCTGGGAATTCTTAGCCAATTATTCCAAATTTTTTGCTGCGGCATTGCCGATTTCAGCTGCACGTCCGGAATACAAATCCAGCGTGCCTAATTTCATTACATTACCAATCTGGACTACCAATGGCGGACTGGACAATAACCCAGACCCTACTGCTGTAACTGACTTATTAGGTTATATCAATGGACTGGGCGGAAATACAAGGCAAACATTTTACCCTACACAAGGTCACGGCGTTTGGAATACTTTCTGGGCAGAACCTGATTATTTTCCTACCTTATCAACTTATCATAAGGCAAACCCTCTAGTATATTTTGGGAGAACAGAATTCTGTGCAGGAGACCCTGTTAGCGTGAAAATGGGCTTACAGGCCGGATTCAGTGCTTATGAGTGGTCTAAAGACGGGGTAACCATTGCTGGTGCTACTTCTAATATTTATACAGCAACAACTTACGGAACTTACAGGGGCCGATTTAAACGTACAGCTACTTCCAGCTGGTCTGACTGGTCACCCATACCTGTGGTTGTTCAACAGAAAGCAGCAACTGTAACACCGCCAATACAGATAAATGGTTTGCGTAGTAATGTAGTACCTGCACCCGATGGCAGTACAACTGTTCCGTTAACGGTACCCAATAGCAGTAAATATATTTCCTTTGAATGGAGGAGAGCTTCTGATAATGTGGTTGTTGGAAATTCAGCTGTTTATAATGCACCTGCTGGGCAATATAAGGTTAAAGTAAATGAGCAATTTGGTTGCAGCAGCAGTTTCTCTTCTGTATATACAGTAGT
>DATAHC010000518.1:0-1974 GCA_036263415.1 Flavisolibacter sp. | reverse complement strand
CCCGTTTACGATTACAAGAGAAAGTATAAATGCGAACGCACATACCAGAAAGCTTTCCAGCCATAGCTGGGTGAATACTTTACGCTTCAAAGCACCCATACATTTGCGGACGCCAATTTCCCGGCCTCTTGCAAAAGCAGATGCCAGGTTGATATTGATAAAATTGAAGCAGGCTATCAGGATGATCAGCAAGCCTACGATCAGTACAGTATAGAGCTCCATACGGCTGGTACCTTTGCCACTGATACGAGGGGAGAAATGAACTTCTGCCAAAGGCAGCAGGTTGGTAGCAAACACATCACCATTGGCATCCTTAAAGGCTCCCTCCCGCTCCAGCGCATCGTAGCTATCGGCTACATGCCGGTGGTTCACCATTCTAAGTTGCTGTTCTACCTGTGCCGGCTTATAGCCTTCTTTTAATTGGATATAGACCTGGTGGTGCTGGCTGTTCCAGTTATTTTTATCGGTGGTATAATCGGGCCTGTTCTCCACCCGGGCCAGGGCATCGAAACGGATGGACGAATTCGTGGGTGTATTGGCAGCTACGGACGCTACGGTCAATTCCTTCCATTGGTCACCAAAAAGCACCTGGATGGATTTGCCTACCGGATCTTCCTTACCAAACAGGGATGTAGCCGCATCTTCACTTAGCACCATATCGGATGGTCCTGACAGCGGCCGGCTGTTCCCATTTACCTGGGGGAAGGTAAACATGGAAAAGAAGTCGGTATCAACCAGCATTACCGGCATGTCCAGTTCCTTACTGCCATACCGCACCTTGCTGCCTCCATTCATAAAGCGGGTGGCACGTTGAATGCCTTCAGCTTCGCTTTTGAAAGCATGGGCCGCAGGAAAGCCAAAATTATTGGCGATCTCGTCACCCGATTTTTTATGAAAGACCTGGTAGGCCTGATAAATATTCTTTTTGTTCTGGTGGAAACCGTCAAAACTGAATTGATAATATACGGCCAGTAAAATGGCCAGGCCTATGGTAAAGCCGATGACCAGGCCACCGATGTTAATCAGCGTATGAAATTTATTCTTCAGCAGATTTCTCCAGGCGATCTTCAGGTAATTGATAAACATAAAGCAATAGTTGTGCGCTGTAGTATGGGTTACCGGCTTCACAATTGATACCATTTTATAAATGCTTTACTGTCAGTCTTCTATAATTCAGCAGACATAAAATGCTGTCCGGTAATGATACAATGCCTGTCCTGTTTACAAGCAGGCTTTCTTACTGGCATTAAATTTTAGACAAGTAGCTCACAACACGCAGCATGGCAAAGAAACCCGGCCTCTTCCCTACTTTTTTCCTATCCGGATTTGAATGTTCCAGCTTTTTATGGACGGATCATCAGCGCAGGAACCTGGTTGCGGAAACCCAGCATGACCGTTTTGCCGCAGCGGATTATCAACGGTTGCGCCAACTGGGCATAGCCGTATCGCGAGAAGGCATTCCCTGGCCGATGGCCGATCAAAAGGGTGCCTATGATTTTTCGATGATCGATCCTATGATCGATGCCATGCGGCAACAGAAGATCACACCCATCTGGGACCTTTGTCACTATGGCTATCCGGATGATCTGGACCCGTATTATGATGCCTTCATACAGCGCTTTGCCGATTACTGCCGGGCGGCGGCTACTTATGTACAGTCGCGGCTGGATGGGCCTTGCTTTTTTTCTCCTATCAATGAGATCACCTTCTTTTCTTTCTGCGGCGGTGAATGGGGTTGGGTAGCCCCATATGGTAAAACGCGGGAGGAACGATTCCGCTTCCGCCTGGCACTCTGTAAGGCAGCCATTGCCGGCGTAAAGGCCATTCGTTCCGTGATCCCGGAAGCCCGGATGGTTCATATCGATCCCCTGGTACAGGTGGTGGCTCCGCGTGACCGGCCGGATCAACAGGAAGCCGCGTGGAAAGAGACCTATGTTGATACGTTCCTGGCCTGGGACATTATCTGCGGTAAGG
>DATAHC010000517.1:0-3170 GCA_036263415.1 Flavisolibacter sp. | reverse complement strand
CTCTTAGACGCCTGATCGCCTTACCTTCTCCTTTAAAGAGCATCCGGCAACCTGACGATGAGGATATAAACCCTAACTCCACTCGTATTTAACGTCAGCAGTTAGCCTTATTTAATGAAACAAAAATTCTTATGTTATTTGAACAATTGGGTTTAATCGAACCCATCCTTAAAGCCTTAAAAAAAGAAGGCTATACCACTCCTACGCCTATACAGGAACAATCCATACCAGTTGTACTGGACCGAAAAGACCTGTTGGGCTGCGCTCAGACCGGAACCGGCAAAACAGCCGCTTTTGCGCTTCCCATCTTACAGTTATTACACCAGGACCAGGCCAACGCCCGGGGCTATAAGCATATCCGTACACTGATCCTTACGCCAACCCGTGAGCTGGCCATTCAGATCGATGAAAGCTTTGAATCGTACGGACGCCATCTGAACCTGAAGCACGATGTGATCTTTGGGGGTGTATCACAGCATACGCAAACCCTGGCCCTGCGGAATGGAACGGATGTCCTGATCGCCACGCCCGGTCGTTTGCTGGATCTTATGAACCAAGGCTATGTGCACCTGGATCACCTGGAGATCTTTGTACTCGATGAAGCCGACCGTATGCTGGATATGGGATTCATTCACGATGTGAAACGTGTAATCCGCGAGCTGCCGCAAAAGAAGCAGACCTTGTTTTTCTCCGCTACCATGCCGGAACAGATCGCTAAACTGGCAGATTCCCTGTTAAAGAATCCCACAAAGGTGGAAGTAACACCGGTTGCCTCTACTGCAGAAAAGATTGACCAGTGCATTTATTTCGTACATAAAGGCGATAAGCAGGCCTTGCTGCATCATTTGCTGGAAACAGCCAATATTCAACGTACGCTGGTATTCACCCGGACCAAGCATGGTGCCGACAAAATTGTGAAGGCACTTCGGAACGCCAATATCAAAAGCGATGCGATCCATGGTAATAAATCACAGACGGCGCGTCAGAATGCGCTGGTAAATTTCAAAACCGGTCGCCTGAAGGTGCTCGTTGCCACTGATATTGCCGCCAGAGGTATTGATGTGGACAATCTTTCGCACGTGATCAATTATGATCTGCCTAATGTACCGGAAACCTATGTACACCGTATCGGTCGTACCGGACGTGCCGGTGCGGAAGGTATTGCCATATCGTTTTGCGACGGTGAAGAAAAAGCATTCCTGCGCGATATTGTAAAGCTAATCGGACAACAAATACCGGTAGTGGAAGAGCATCCGTATGTGCTGAAGCAATCGGCCACGTCGGCCGCTCCGAGAAGACCGCAGGGTCAGCGGAATCAATCATCGCAGAACCGCCGGCCATCGCGGTCCTATTCGCAAACCAGATAATCTATTTTATAACCTTGAGTTTTGAAACGCTGCACTTAAGTTCATTTGGCAGGGATATTTCGTAAAGCTTGCATCACTCAGCCTCACTTCAAACTAAAGTTTTATGAATATTTATGTATCCAATCTGGGCGACCAGATCACCGAAGCATCTTTACACGCAGCCTTTTCTACACATGGCGAAGTCAGTTCGGCCAAGATCATCCTGGACCAGTTTACCGGTTATCCCCGTGGATTTGGTTTTGTGGAAATGCCTGATGAAGCACAGGCTACCGAAGCGATTTCAAAAATTGATGGCGCCGTGATCAATGGCCGCCAGATATCAGCGAAAGAAGCCAAGCCAAAAGAAACCCATAAAGGATCGTATCCGGTACGTTCCGGTTACCGGAAATAAGCCGTACAGAATAAAACTTGAAAAGGTCGCCCCAGGCGACCTTTTCTTTTTAAGCATTTTAAAGGAGCAACCACTATTTACGCTGCAGTTCTTCCTGCATCTGCTGCATGATCGCTTCACTTAATACGGTTTCCGCATTATGGATCCAGAGCGGTAACACCTGGGCAGATGTTTTCCAGCGGCCTTCCACATCTTTATACATCTGAAAAATGATGCGGTTGCCTTTATCGTCCGGAACATCTACATGGTATTTGATCTCTGAACCGGCTGTTAACTGCCTGAAATTAAATTCCCGCTGCCGCTCACCTGCCTTTATCACTTTTGAAAAATAAGTACTCATAAAATAATCTTGTCAGCTGCCACCAGCCCGTTCTCTAACGGCAGACTGCTATTTTTGTTTTCTTTTGAACGAATTAATGTGCCGTTACCAGTTCATTGGACTGATTCATCCGGATGATCCTCAGTTTATGAAAGAGCAGGACAAATGGATATACCGGATCGAACTCTCCTTTCTTTGCCGCAAAATTGCTTCTGGAAGGAAATTTATGATGATTATTGTGATATCCCTCACCTAACATTAATAAATCGATCTTAAATAAATTCTTCGAGGTATTGTCTGTCTCAAAATTCACGGAACCATATTTATGCGCAAACCAGTTGATCACAACACCATGAATCGGTCCCATAAGAATATGTACCGGAATTAACAGGTACCACCAGGCCGAGGGTGCAAAAGCAATATAGAACCAGGTGTAAAGGCCGCTCCACAGGATGCGAGACCACCAGGTATTTCCCCAGAGATCAAACCAGCGCCACTCCGGAACATTCTTCGTGAACTTTTCCTCGATCGGTGTGCGCTCCCGCAATATGCCCACATAGGTGATACTCGTGCGCAGCATCATGGCCACGATATTCTTATCGTACGCAGGTGAATGCGGATCCAGTTCGGTATCGGTATAGGCATGATGCATGCGGTGCAGGATCCCGTAAACCCTAGGGCTCATATAAGAGGAGCCCTGAGTGATATAGGAAAAAATAAAAAAGACCTTTTCCCAGAATTTATTCATCTGAAACGCGCGATGCGCTGAATACCGGTGATGAAAAAAAGATTGAGCAAAAAGAGACAGATACCAATGTGCAACAAAAAATATAAGAATGATTACCAAAACTGAATGCAATTTAAAAAGTACGAGAAACGGTTACAAAAATCGGTGTTTATTGAATGCGGGAAGATAAAATTTTTATGGTATAAAGATGGGCCTGTACTGGTTTAATCTTCATCCCAGATTGAAATGACTGAAAGCCTGGTGAACTCGGCGCCATTGAAAATCTTTGCCAGCTCCACCTGTCCGGTCGCTTTCCATTTATTCATATTGGCCCTGGTTACCACTCTCCAGAAGTTCTTTGATCCC
>DATAHC010000516.1:0-8430 GCA_036263415.1 Flavisolibacter sp. | reverse complement strand
GCTTACCTACCTTACTCATTTGCTCATAATAATCTGGAAAGGGTTATGATAAATGGGGAATGGCTTCAGTAACCATCTAACCATTGGTAGATATTGCCATGTTCACACATTCACCTAAATTTAATCTGTTGTAAACCGGATTGCTGTATTGATAAAGCTCCTTTTCATCATATGAATCTTACACATTTCAAGAAGTATTCCAAGCAGGATATTCTTTCTCTCGTTAACCTCAGGCGTTACGAAACCAAGCTGGGTGAGCGGGTACATATTCTGGCATCACCAGAAGATATAAGCAGTTCCATAAAAAATATGGAAGCTCGCTATGTTATCGTGGGAATACCAGAGGATATTGGGGTTCAGGCGAATAAGGGCATTGCGGGCACTAGTACAGCCTGGATTCCATTCCTTCAGGCTTTTCTTAACATTCAAAGCAATGATTTCCTGGAAGGGGACCAATTAGCTGTTATCGGCCATTTTGATTTCGGTGATATACAGTTCCTGATCGACAAGAATGCTTACAGCGAAGAAGAAAAAACGGAAGCTTACCGGCATGCTGTGAATACCATAGATGAAGAAGTTGAAGGCTTGATCAAGTTGATCGTAGCACAGGATAAGATTCCGATCATAATCGGTGGGGGACATAATAATGCGTATCCTATAGTCAAAGGCACCGCAAAAGGATTACATCAATTACAATATATTCCATTGCCACAGATCAATTGCATCAATCTGGATGCTCATACAGACTATCGCCCGTCAGAAGGTCGTCATAGCGGTAATGGTTTTCGATATGCAGAAGAGGATGGGTTTCTGCAGAAATATTGCGTGGTTGGCATTCATGAAAACTATCTTCCACAGAATATCTGGATGGATATTGTCAATAATCCTTTTCTGGATTGTATCACCTACGAGGATATTTTCGTTCATGAAAAAAGAAATTTCAGGCAGGCGGTGTCGCATGCCATCGAATTTACGGGAGACAATTTTACAGGAATTGAGCTTGACATGGATTCCATAGAGCATACCTTAAGCAGCGCATGCACGCCTTCCGGATTAACAGCCCTTCAGGCGAGACAATATGTGAACCTTTGTGCCGCCCAGGCGAAGACAGCCTATCTGCATATTTGTGAGGGAGCTTCCCGGTTAAGTAACGGTAAGACCAGCGATACGACCGGTAAATTGATTAGCTATATTGTGAGCGACTTCATAAAGATGAAGGAGGGTTAATCACCAATTGCCTCTTCCAGTAACATGATCTGCTCTAGTAATAATTCATATTGTTTATTCCGGTCCTGCAGCTGTTCAGCTGCGGTTTTATAAGCGGCCTCCGTTTTCCGAAAACGATCTCCGTCTGCATAGATATCCGGCACAGAAAGCTGTGCTTCCAATGCCATTGCTTCAGCCTGAGCTTTCTTGACTTCATCCTCCAGCTTCTGGAATTGCTTTTGAAGTTTTTGCAGGTCTTTTCTTTGTGCTGATTTTATGGATATTTGTTCAGGAGTTAAGGTATTCACCGGATTACTTTCCTTTTTCACCCTGACTTCGGAAGACGACTTTTGACCCTCTGACTTACCTTGCTGGGCCTTCATTTTTTCGTGTCGCTCTTTCCAATCAACCCATTCCGCATAGGTGCCTTTGAATTCCCTGATTTTCTGATCTACAATCTCCCAGATCTTATTCGCTGTTTTTGAAATGAAATAGCGGTCATGGCTTACCAGAATAAGGCTGCCTTCATAGCGGTTCAAGGCGTCGATCAATAATTCGTTGGAATGAATATCCAGGTGATTTGTAGGCTCGTCCAGCATCAGGAAATTGGCCTTGCTGATCATAGTCTTTGCCAGTGCCACCCTGGCTTTTTCACCACCGCTTAATACCTTGATCTTTTTATCTGCGTCATCACCGCTAAAAAGAAAACAACCAAGAAGCGTTCGTAGTTCCAAATCGGTTTTTTTTGAGCCGGCTTCTTTCATTTCATCAAGGATCGTATTATTTACGTTCAGCGCTTCCAACTGATGCTGTGCATAAAATGTTTCCTCCACATTATGGCCCCATTTGCGTTCGCCCTCTACGGGTTCCACACCTGCAATGATGCGAAGCAAAGTAGATTTCCCTTTTCCGTTTGCACCGATCAGAGCGATTTTATCCCCGCGATCAATTTCTGCAGAAGCATGTTCCAGAATATCGATATCCTTGAAACGCTTGGTGATATCTTTTAATTCGCATAAAACACGACCAGGAACTTTATCTATGTTGAAGTTGATACGAATATTGGGTCTTTCGATTTCAACATCTTCAATTCGTTCCAGTTTATCAAGCCGTTTCATTACACTTTGCGCCTGAGCTGCCTTGGAAGCTTTTGCCTTAAATCGTTCAATAAACCGTTCCTGTTGCCGTATATAATCCTGCTGGTTTTCAAAAGCCCGTTGCTGTAATTCAACACGCATTTGCTTCTCCGTTTCATAGAAACTGTAATTACCATTATAGAAATGCAGTTCTTTTTGATACAGTTCTACTACTTTTTTCACCATGCGATCCAGAAAATACTTATCATGGCTGACAATTACGACTGCCCCTTTATAATGCTGAAGGTATTTTTCGAGCCACTCGATGGAAGGAAGATCAAGGTGATTCGTTGGTTCATCCATCAACAAAAGATCCGGCTGTTGCAGGATCATTTTCGCCAGAAGTACACGCATGCGCCACCCTCCACTAAATTCACGGTAGGGTCGCTGCAGGTCGCTGTTACTGAAACCAAGGCCCTGTAGAACTTCTTCCGTCCGATGTTCTATCGTGTAACCGCCTGCCTCTTCAAATTCGTGAAGCTTTTCACTATATGCATGCAACAGTTCTTCCGTTTCATTCTTTTCTATTTGCTTAATGAGGTCATCCAATTCCCTTTCAATCTTTTTAGCGCGATCGAAGGCATGAAGAGCAACCTGGAGAATAGATTCATTGGTATCGAAGCTTAACAGATCCTGATGCAGGTATCCAATGCTGGTGTTTCTGCTGCGTTCCACCGTTCCGGCAGAAGGAAGGTATTCACCAACAAATAATTTAAGCAAGGTTGATTTACCGGTACCATTATACCCAATAAGGCCGATACGCTCAGCCGGATGAATGTGCCAGGTGGCATCTCTTACAATAGTTCGGGCACCAAATTCGAAAGTAACATTTTGAAGACCTGCCAGCATAGTAGAAAAATAAAGTCCGCAAAGATAAACTTATGTTGCGGAGATCATACTGAAACCGATGAGTGGCATACTGGCTTAACAGTTTTTAACAAAAATTATCCTCTAAAACTGGAAAAAGAGCCATGTATTTGAGGAGGGGGGACTATACCTTTGCGAAAATTTTAGTAATGCGCAACCTGCTGCTGATTATCCTGATACTGGCGCTGGTAATAACCGGATGGCTTATCTACTCACGAACTGATAAAAAATCGGGATCTGTTCTCCAGGCTTTGCCTGCCAGTAAGCACAGTATCACTTTTAATAAGGCCACAGACAGCTTACTGGAAAATTATTACCAGCTTTCAGAGGCTTTTGTAAATTGGGATTCAGTTAAAGCCGGACAATTGGCAGGTAGCTTTCAGCAAAAGCTCTCTTCATTTCAACTGGATGAAATTAAGGATACTTCTGGAGTTTATCAGACCGCCGAAGCTTTTTTGAAGAATGCAGAAAAAGATGCTTCACAATTACAACGGGAGGCTGGGATTACCCTTCAAAGACGTCAATTCAATTCGCTGACTGAAAATATTTACCAGTTTCTGCGTACTATACGATATGATGCGGCGAATGTTTACCGGAATGAATGCCCGATGGCTTTCAATGATGAGGAAGCAGCCGATTGGCTTAGTAAAAAAGATTCTATCAGAAATCCCTACATGGGTCTTCATCATCCTCGCTATAAAAGTGGCATGATCGAGTGTGGCAGTCTGAAAGAAACATTATTAAAACAGGATTCGGAGAAAAAATAAAAATCATGCGACTGGCTTTCCTTCTGATCATGATGAGCAGCTTTGCAGCTCAAGCTCAGAACCGATTTACTATCAATGGCTACGTGCGGGATACAGCTAATGGAGAATCCATTATTGCTGCCACTATTACTATTAATGGAAAGGCCATATCAAGCAACCAATATGGATTTTATTCCATAACACTTGAAGAAGGAGATTATAATCTGGTTGCCTCTCATGTAGCTTATCAGAGTGTAGCCTTTCGGGTCCATCTTGACAAAAATATCCAACAGAATATTTTTCTCACCTCAAAATCGGCTTCCGATCTCAGTGAAGTGGTTGTTTACAGCAGAAAGAAAGATGCCAATGTACGGAATGCCCAGATGGGAAAGATCGACCTGACCATACAGCAGATCAAAAATGTTCCTGCCTTTTTGGGTGAAGTAGATATTCTTAAAGCGATACAGCTATTGCCGGGTGTACGGAATGCCGGAGAAGGTAATTCCGGTTTTTATGTGCGGGGAGGGGGGCCGGACCAAAACCTGATTTTACTGGATGATGCCGTTGTCTATAATTCCGGCCACCTGTTTGGCTTTTTCTCCATATTTAATTCAGATGCCATCAAAAACACCTCACTGATCAAAGGAGGTATGCCGGCACAATACGGAGGCAGATTATCATCCGTACTGGATATATCCATGAAAGATGGCAACAGCAACCAGCTACAGGTGGAAGGCGGACTTGGTCTTATCGCATCCAGATTTTCCATACAGGGTCCTATCAAAAAAGATAAAGCGTCCTTTATTCTCTCCGCCAGGCGAACGTATATCGATGCCCTTGTCAAACCCTTTGTAAAAAAGGAAAGTAATTTCTATGGATCCGGTTACTATTTCTATGATCTGAACGCCAAGGTTAACTATAAATTTTCTGAAAAGGATAAACTATACCTGAGTGGATATTTTGGACGGGATGTATTCACTTTCAATAATTCTAAATTATCCTTTAAAGCGAATATACCCTGGGGAAATTCCACTGGTACACTTCGATGGAATCATGTTTTTAACCGGAAGCTTTTTGCCAATACTACCCTTGTATACAATGACTATAATTTCGAGTTTGGGGCTGCTCAGAATAATTTTGAGATCAACTTATCATCTGGAATTCGTGATGTGAGCACAAAGATTGATTTTGATTATTATCCGTCGGGAAGTCATAAAATCCGTTTCGGCGGATTGGCTACCTATCATAAATTTATTCCGAATGTGACATCCGGAAGGCAGGATTCCGTCATTTTTCGACCCAATAACGATGATACCAAATATGCACTGGAAACCGCTTTATATGTACAGGACGACTGGGATCTAAGTGAGAAGATAAAAATAAATTATGGTCTAAGGCTAGCCAGCTTTAATCAGATAGGCCCCTATACAAGGTTCTTAAAAGACGCTAACCAGAATAATATTGACAGTACTGAATTCAGCAGTTTTGAAACGATTAAAGCGTATGCGGGACTGGAGCCGCGACTGACCATACGGTATGGCATTTCCCCAACCACTTCCTTCAAAGGGTCTGTTACCCGTAATCTTCAATTTATACACCTTGTCAGCAATGCCGGTACAACACTGCCAACGGATCTTTGGGTACCCAGCACTTACCGCGTTAAGCCTCAGATCAGCTGGCAGTATGCTGCTGGCTTATTCCGTAATTTCAAGGAAAACACCTATGAAACTTCGGTTGAGGTTTATTATAAGGATATGCGCAATCAAATTGAGTATGAAGAAGGGTATACCGGGACCGAGTTGAAAGATCCCGAAGAATCTTTCGTTTTTGGCAGGGGCTGGAGCTATGGTTCTGAATTCTTCCTGAATAAAACCAGAGGCCGGCTGACGGGCTGGATCGGTTATACCTTATCCTGGACATGGAGAAAGTTTGCGGATTTGAATGGAGGCGTTACATATCCTGCCAAATACGACCGTCGTCATGATCTTTCCATTGTAGGAACGTATGAATTAAATAAGAAATGGAAATTAGGAGGGGTATTCGTTTATGCTACCGGGAACGCTACCTCCTTACCAGAACGGTTTTATATAATAAATGGAGTTTTAACCCAGGAGTATAGCGCTATCAATCAGTACCGGCTGTCCGCCTACCACAGGCTTGACCTGTCAGCTACCTATACACCGGACCGGAAAAATAAAAAGCTTCAGTCCTTCTGGGTATTCAGTTTATACAATGCTTATAGCCGGTCTAACCCTTATTTTATTTATTTTGACCAGTCTGGCAATCCTTACAATGGTACATTGAAGGTTCAGGCAAAACAGGTATCACTATTCCCTGTACTTCCTTCTGTAACCTGGAATTTCAAATTTTAACCTTCATAAACGTTGGTTCACTTTATTTTCATTCCAAACCAACAACATGAGAAAGACGCTTCTTTTTGCCCTGGCGCAAACGGTTTCGTTTGCCATTTGGGCACAGGACGATGCAGACCTTACCATCATCAATAAAATCAAAGAAGAAGGTCAACAGCACTCCAAGGTCATGGATATAGCCTTCCATCTCACTGATGTAAGTGGCCCCCGACTGACTGCCTCTCCCAACTTTATGAATGCTGCCAACTGGGCAAAGAATCAGTTTTCCAGCTGGGGCCTTATCAATACCGCTATTGAGCCATGGGGCGAATTCGGTAAAGGGTGGCAGCAAGAGCGTTGTTATATTGCCATGACAAAACCTTACTATCAGGCATTTATTGCCATACCAAAGGCATGGACAGGCAGCACACCTGGCAAAAAGATTATGAATAGCACAGTAGTGCTGATAAAAGCAAAGGATTCAGCAGAATTGATGCAATATGCAGGAAAACTGAAAGACAAGATCGTTATGACCTGGGTGGATGCTACGTTGACGCCAGGCTTTACAGCTGATGCCAGACGATATGAAGATTCTACCCTTGATAAGATGGGAAGGGCGGAAACGCGGCCAGTCCAGCCACGAAATCCGAATGCCAATGCCCCGAGACCCCAGGCCAATAATGCCTTTACATTTCAGCGAATGCTGACCAACTTCCTGATTCAGGAAAAACCTGCTTTGATCCTTGGTATGAATGCAAGAGGCAAGGAGGGCACCGTTTTCGTTCAGGGAGGGGGTCAATACACTAAAGATGCACCTGAAACACCGGCAAGCGTGATGCTGTCAAGCGATGACTACCTGAGGTTACAGCGCCTCGCCGATGCAGGCATTCCCCTGGAGCTCGAAGCAGAAGTACGTACACGCTTCTTTGACAATGACCTGAAGGGATATAATGTTATTGCGGAGATCCCAGGCACGGATCCGAAGTTAAAGGATGAAGTGGTAATGCTGGGCGGGCATCTTGATTCCTGGCAAGGAGCAACAGGCGCTACGGATAACGCTGCTGGCTGCTCTGTAATGATGGAAGCAGTACGGATATTGAAAGCCATGAATGTAAAGCCTAAACGTACCATCAGGATCGCTTTATGGAGCGGAGAGGAGCAGGGGCTTTTCGGTTCACGCAATTATGTAAAAAATCATCTCGGAGATCCGGCAACTATGCAGCTAAAGCCGGAACAGGAAAAAATTTCAGCTTATTATAATCTTGACAATGGCAGTGGAAAAATCAGGGGTGTATACCTCCAGGGTAACGAGGCTGCCAGGTCCATATTCGCGAAATGGCTTCAGCCATTCAATGATATGGGTGCCACTACCATAACCATTAATAATACCGGGGGGACGGACCACCTATCTTTCGATGCTATAGGAATTCCTGGCTTTCAGTTTATTCAGGATCCACTCGAGTACGATACCCGAACGCACCATACCAACATGGATACTTACGATCACCTGGTTGCAGACGACCTGAAGCAGGCTTCAATGATTGTTGCATCATTTGTATACCATACAGCTATGAGAGAAGAGAAAATTCCAAGAAAGGAATTACCAAAACCAAGAGGAGACCAAAGAGCATTCTGATTATGAAAAACCATTAAGTTGAGGGATGCTTCGGCATCCCTTTTTCTATGGAGATTTTTCATAAATGAAGCGTACCTGTGCACTTTTTGTTTTATCGGATGCAAGAAATAATTGGTATTTCTTGGAACCTGCTGTAATAATGAGCAAAGCAGTATTAGGAGGAATCGTTCCCAGGTTATCGGCGATCATTGTCATTTCCTGCTCCTTATGGTCCAGGTCTACTTTAATTTCTACTGTAATAGGCTTCAGTCCCAATTTCTGGTGGGAAACAATCACCTTATTGTCAAGGGTTACTGTTACTGAATCACCGTCAATCTCTGCATTGTCATAAAAGTCGAGTTTGATCGTTCCTGTATCTACCCGTATTTCTTTGATATGGTCGAAATCAGATTGAGCGGCCCGACGCAATACGATCCTCCCGGGAGTGCAGGCTGCGCTGCCATTCATGACCACACCTCCCCAGTCACCACTTAACATTTCCTGGCTTC
>DATAHC010000515.1:0-13353 GCA_036263415.1 Flavisolibacter sp. | reverse complement strand
AGCATCAGCACAAAAAGAATACCGTTCAGTCCCCTTTCCTCAAATGGTCTGAAAATTGTAAAACTGTAGGAAAACAGATGAGTATGAAAACGACTTCAGTTATGTTAGGTATGGCTTTCATGGCAGTTGCCGCTACGGCCTGTAATAACAACCGCGCCCGTTATCTGGATTTAGCCACTGGTGATCCGGTAGAGCTCCGCGAAGATTCTACCTCAGGCTTGCTGGTGAGCAATGAAACAGGAAAGCCGGTAAAGCTTTATGTGGACACGAAAACGAACGATACCGTATATGGCCGCACCGGAAAAGTAGTCAACGGACACCTGCTGAGAACAAAGGAAGGAAAGTATGAATACGAGGATGGAACCGTAGTAAAGATCGACGGAGAAGAGTATAAAGCCAAAAAAGGCGATACGAAAGTGAAATATGAAGACGGCGATTATAAAATGAAAGAAGGCAGCTATACAAAGAAGGTGGATGAAGACGGTGATATTAAGATTGAGGATGGAAAGACACAGGTAAAAATTGATGGTGAAACCGGCGAGCGGAAAGTGAAAAAGGATAAGAATATTACGGACAAGATCAAGAAGATCTTTCATTGATACGGTTTAAACAATAAGAAAGCCCCGCATAGCGGGGTTTCTTCATTTTATTTGGTGATCGTAATAGGTTACAATCTTTTTGCTCAGGGGGTTCCTTCTGTAACATTATCATTGTCTGAACTGCCAAGGCTATACAGCTTGTTCTCTTCATCGCCCTGGCCCATAGCATCGGTTTCCGTTTCATCCGGACTGTCACCCATATCCAGGTCATCACCGCTCAGCTCATCTCCGAATCCTTTTTCCTCCAGGCGCTCTCCCTGGAAATCCACGTTATCCAGCCGTGCGGCCCGCAGGTTATCTTCATCGGCCGTAGGCATATATTCCGTATCGGCAAGGGCTCTTCTTTCATCCGGACGTACATCAAAGCTGGCGCCTTCCGTCACCCCGTCAGTGTCATCGTAGTCCAGCACACCCCGTCCTTCTTCATCATCCGAAGAAATGGTGGTATCGGCCAGGCTGCCCATAGAAGGAGCGTTTACAAACTCCTGACCAGGTATGTCCTTCACATCCGGCAGATCGATCGTGATCTCTTCTCCACCCAGCTTTTCCCGATCTTCCGGAGAATCCGGCAGGTCACCTGGAATGGAAGACCGGCCTTCCAGCCTGTTATTCGTCATGTCCCTTTCACCGGGACCGGAACTATTTCTTGTATCCATAACGGTTGTTTAAGAAGGTATATTAAAAATCTGTGCCGGGTTCATCCTTTCCGGGAAGTGAAATGGATCCGTATCGCATTCACCTGCTTTTTATACTACCTTTGAAATAACCTAAAACTAACATATGAAGCCAGCCCCTGCCATTAGAGTCATCCTTGCCGATGACCATGAAATTTTCCGCGACGGATTCCGGGTGATGCTGAAAAAGCAGAACGAAGTGGAACTGATCGCTGAGGCATCAAATGGGGAAGAACTGGTGCGCATCGCAAAAGAGCTGCAACCCGATGTTATTATTACCGATATAAAAATGCCCCGGCTCGATGGGGTGGAGGCTACCAAGATACTGGCCGATGAACTTCCGGCGGTAGGTGTCATTGCCTTATCCATGTTTGATGAGGAAGCGCTGATCATCGATATGCTGGAAGCAGGAGCCAGAGGCTATCTTTTAAAGAACGCGCACAAGCAGGAGATCATCGATGCAATTAAGGCAGTCAATCTCAATCAAACCTATTATTGCAGCACCACTTCCGGCAAACTGGCCAAGCTGATCGCCAAAAGCAGCTTCGATCCGCATCGCAGGGCTAAAAAACCGGAATTCACGGAACGGGAATTGGCCGTCATGCGCCTGGTGTGTGAAGAGAAAACGAATAAGGAAATTGCAGACGACCTGGGTTTAAGCGTGCGTACCATAGAGGGCTACCGCGATAAGATCCAGGAAAAGATCCAGGCAAAGAATACAGCCGGCATCGTGGTCTATGCCATCCGTAACAACATCTTCAAAATAGAAGCCTGAACCTGGCAGTGAAAGGTGAAAGGCCAAAGGCCAGGGTCAACCGTGAAAAGTAAAACGGTAACGATTAAAATCGATCGATGAAGCGGATGGCTGCCGGATAACGCTAAAACTAGTAAACAAGTATACGATCAGGATCTGTAGAGCTGATGTCTGACGTCCGCCGTCTGAATGCCAACGAATAGTCCGCTTCTGTGGACAGTGGACGGTGGGCTAAACCACTACCTCAATATCTACAATGCATGCCAGTAGCTGATTGCCTCTGTAAATTACCACGGTGTTATAATTGCCGATATTCTGGACCGGTTCGGAAAAATGAACTTCTGCGATGCGCGAATGAGGTAGCGCAGGCGCTGAAACAACTTCCAGTCTCAGCTCACCATTGCCGGATGCTGTTTTTACAACATAGGGTTTTTCCCGTCTTCCGGCGGTGATCTCTCCCCAGATATGCAATGTGCCGAAAGATTCCGTGCTCAAATGGTCAAATTCAATCCAGGCTTCCCAGAGATCAAGGTCCTGCTCAAGTGTAGGCTGAAACATAAGGCAAGTTACCAAGCCGCTGTCATCCAAAAATTACGGTTAATACGGTAAGGACAACAGTATTTATACGGTACCCTGCGGCCTGCTTCAATGATTTTCATCCTGGCTTAACAGCGCTCTTAATTGCATCGTAACCGGCCCCGGCTTTCCGTTGCCGATCCGGGCATCATCGATTTGGGTTACGGGCACGATCATCCGGGTTGTACTGGTTATGAAGACTTCCTTGGCTTGCCGCACTTCTTCCAGTGTCACCGGCCGTTCCTCCACCCTGAAAAGGGAGATGCCTTTATCCAGTACGGCTTTACGGGTAATGCCTTTAAGAATATGATCGGAAGGGGTAATGATTATATCCTCCCGGGTAATCAGGAATATATTGGATCGGGGACATTCCGATATCAGGCCTCCCTGGTAATACAGAATATCGTCTGCTTCTTTTTCCAGGCGCAGCGGCTGCAGCCAGATGGCCATCAGGTAATCGATTGTTTTGAGCTCCGGTAAGGTGCGTTGATAAGGATAGGTCATCAGCCGGATGCCCTCTTTCAGATGTTGTGGAGGCACCGGCATATAATCCTGGCAGCTGACGATCAGCTGGGGTTGCCCGATACCGTAGCCGTCCGGTGAGGGGCCTCCCGTTAAGGTCATTTTTAGGCCTCCGTCTTGATAGCCGTTTTTCCGGATCAGTTCCTGCAGGATCGCTGTCAGCTCATTCCGCTCTTTTGGAACGGATAGGTGAAGCCCCCGTGCCGATTGATAGAATCGATCCAGGTGATCGTCCAGACGATAAGGGGTCGAATGCACGACTTTTAAGAAATCAAAAACACCATAGCCTCTTTGTACGGACAGGTCGGTATAGGATAGCCGTGCTTCAGACTCCCTGACAAATCCATTGAAATATACCCATCGTTCCATACTGCAGTTTACGCATGAAATTATTTAAAATGCGTTGGGTTTGAAAACATGGCCGGAATACCGCCATAAAGTTGTCGGACGCGGAACCCTGGCAAGCGGTAAGACAAACAATTGTTAAAGGCATACTGCTCTTTATTCTGCTGTTTATTTTTATGCATTATATGCAACGATCTACCTTCTGGTCCTGCTTCTCAGGACTACTGCTTTTGCTGCTATCGGCTTTTCAGGGCAGCGCACAAACTACGGAGCTTACCATAAAGGTCCATACGGCGAATAAGGAAGCAGTTCCATTTGCCACCCTGAGCCTGACGGCCTTTTCAGATTCTGCCAGTCAGATCCAGCGCAGCACGGACAGCCTGGGACAGGTGGTGTTTCAGGTGCAGCAAAACACTTCTTACAGGCTCCGGTTCTCAGCTGTCAATTATCAATCGGTGGAGAAGGCGATCACTGTTAAAACCGAAGCCATTACCTATTCCTTATTGGTAATGCCGGCAGATAATAAGCTGAACGCGGTCGTCGTCACCGCTTCCAGGCCGGTTATGCGGCAGGAAGACGACAAAACGATTGTAGACCCGGAGAACATTGCAGCTACCTCCACCAATGCGTATGAGATCCTTGAAAAGACCCCGGGATTGTTCGTGGATCAGGATGGGAATATTTATTTGAATAGTACCACACCGGCAACCGTTTATATCAATGGCCGTGAACAGAAAATGAGTGCCGCCGATATTGCTACCATGCTCAAGAACCTGCCTCCCAATGCCATCGCTTCCATTGAGATCCTGCGCACGCCTTCAGCCCGTTATGATGCCTCGGGCAGCGGAGGGGTGGTAAATGTGGTGCTTAGAAAAGGTGTACGCATCGGACTTACAGGCAGTGTGACTGCCGGATTGAATCAGGGCCGCTATGGCAACCAGTTTGTCGGACTGAACCTGAACAATAATAACGGCTCCGTTACATCCTACCTCAACCTGCAGGTGGGAACCCGCAACAGCTACGACCAGCTGATGACCGACCGCATCTTTGCAACGGATTCCGTATTGCGTCAGGATGCTTTTACGAAATATGGAGCGCAGAACTATTATGTTGGCTATGGCGTGGCGGTACAGCTCAGTAAAAAATGGGAATTGAATTACGACGGACGCCTGAGCTATAACCGGTCCGACAACAACAGCCGCAACCTTTCCCTGATTCAAAAGATCAGCAATGGTCAGACAGCTTCCTCCAATCTCACGGATGTAAATAATCAAACGAAGAATGTCAATATCAATCAGGGGGTGAACCTGAAATATAAGATCGACAGCGCAGGATCGGAATGGACAACCGACCTCTCGTTTACCTACGCGCCGAACAATACCGACCAGTTCTATACCAGTGGAGATGGTACGCTGGATAATAAGCTCCGCTTCTTTTCAGGCCAGACCAATTTTCTTAAAAAGCTTCCGGGAAAGGTCACCGTTGAAACAGGATTGAAAGCCACTCAGATATGGTTCGACAATGAAACGGATTATTACCGGATGACCAGTGGAACTCGTGTAAAAGATAACTTCCGTACAGGTGCCTACACCTATAAGGAAAATATCAATTCCGCCTATCTCCAGGCATCGAAGAATTTATCCGGCTTTGTTTTGAAAGTCGGCACCCGGATGGAAAACACGAATATGTCCGGTAACCAGCTGGTGCCACGCGATACGGCGTTTTCGATCCACCGTACCGATTTCTTTCCTTATGTCTATCTCAGCCGCAGCCTCATGCGCATTGCCGGTTATGATCTGAAAGGCTACCTGGTCTACCGCAGAACCATCAGCCGCCCGGCCTACGAATACCTCAACCCCTCCCTGCGCTTTGTAGACCCTTATTTGTTCGAAACCGGTAACCCTTCCCTGCGTCCGCAGTTCACCCGGAATTATGAAGCCAACATTTCGGTGGACGAGCGTCCCATTTTTGCCCTGGGACTGAACGACACCAAAGACATTTTCACACAGGTGGTCTACCCTACCGATAGCAATAGTAAGGTCAACTACCGCACCTACGATAACCTGGGCACAAACAAGGAATTGTACTTCCGTGCCCTGGGTGCCCTGCCTCCGGGAAAGCGTTATTTCTTTGTAGCCGGGGTGCAGTACAACCGCAACTTCTATGAAGGCCTTTACGAGAATAAACCCCTATCCTTCAAACGGGGAAGCTATTCCATTTTTACCTACCAGACCTTCAAGATCACGCCGCTCACCCAGTTATCACTGAATGGTTTTGTACGCTTCAATGGTCAGCAGCAGTTCTATGAGCTCACCACCTTCGGGTCCCTGAATATGAGTCTTACGCAGCAGTTCCTGAACCGCAAACTGGTGGTAACCCTCAGTGGGAACGACCTCTTTTTCACCAACAATAACCATTTTACGATCAACCAGGGCAGCATCAACGCTACCGGTTACCGTAAAAGCGATACCCGCCGCATCGGCATCAACCTGCGTTACAATTTCGGTTTCAAAAAGAAAGAAGAGAACAACCTCTTCAACCTCGACTCACCGGAGAGCAGATGAGTGATGAGTAATGAGTAATGAGTGGGGCGTACTTCGTTACAGTCATTCATTACAGTAGGTTGGTGGTAGAGATCCCACCTTCGTCGGGATGACAGAGGTGATCAGTGATGAGTGATGAGTAATAAGTGAGTGAACTTAGCTATAGCCAGTTTCTGGAATGGGTCACGCGTAATAGGAAATGATGCATAGGACTCTTAGTTGTAAAGAATCGTCGTGGACTGGGAGCGCATTAGCTAATCAGCTAATTCTCGAACCAGCTAATCAGCTCCAGCGCCTTATTCCGCACGTATGGCGGAGTGGATGTTCAATAGGAAAAGCACAGCGGAATACAGCGCATGCAGTATCGTCGCCTGGCACGACAAGGATCGCTATCGGAAGGAAGCGCTGACGTTAGGAAAAGACCGTAAGCCCCCTTTTAAGGGGGTTTGGGGGTGTGCGCTGGCGAACAGGCGGGCGGAGCCATTCGCCTGTTCTTGATCTTTTTGCTCTACTTTTTGCATCAAGGCAAAAAGTAGAAAAGAAGCACAGAAGAAAAGACTGCAATCAGTAGGAAACATCCACCAACCCCAACGAATAAAGAAAAGACCGCCATCTGTAAGAAAACAAGCACAAACCCCATCGCATAAAAGAAAGATTGAAATACAAAGGAAACATAAATCTGCCCCTTAGCATAAGGGAAAAATCGAATCCGGCAGAATAACAACTACTAACAAAAAAACCATCAGTAGATCAACCCGCTTTCATCCTGGTCCAGCATCTGCTCCGCCAGCGTACTGTCAAACACCGCTTCCTTATCCTTGATCACCAAACGTAACAGGTCGTGTATCGTAATCACCCCCATGAACTGCTCTTCATCAAAGGCCAGCAGGTAACGCGTCTTATGCAGGTTGATCATGTTCATGCAATATTCTACGGAGTCGTTCATCGTAACCGTAGGAAGATCGGTGGTCATCGCTTCATGAACGGTAGTGGAGGTGCTGGCCCTCCCTTTTAAAATAACATTACGGCTGTAATCCCTTTCGCTGAAAATGCCCTTATAGGTATCTCCGTCCATAACAACCACATAGCTGAGGTTAAGGGAATTCATCAGGTTCAGCGCGTCGATCACCAGTGTATGCGGAGTAATGGAATTGAATGGTTTTGTCTTATTGTCCAGTATATGTTTTACAGTTCTCATGATTCCAGTTTCCGTAAAGTTAGGTGTCCTTTACACACAAAACAGAACTCCTGTAAGAGTTTTACCGGGTTGGTGCGGCATAGTTTTTACGCTGTTCAAACTAAACAACTTCATTTTATGGAAAAGATGAATGACCTCAACGATTTGTTGAAGCACGAAATACAGGACCTCTATTCGGCTGAAGAACAGATCCTGGCGGCCCTGCCGGTGATGATAGAGAAAGCCTCTGATCAGGAGCTCAAAACAGCCTTGCAACAGCATCTGGACGTTACCGCCAGGCAAAAGAACCGGCTCGATCAGCTGATGGGTTGGTTGAATGCCGGTCAGGAAACAACGGAAAAGAAAGGATTGCTATCCCGCCTGTTCAAAAGCAAGCAGGTATGCCGCGGCATGCAGGGACTGATAGAAGAGGGCACCAAAGTGATGAACGAAGACATGGATAAGGAGGTGCTGGATGCTGCGATCATAGCCTGTGCGCAAAAGATCGAACACTACGAGATCTGTGGTTACGGAACGGCCCGGACCTATGCCCGGGAACTGGGTCAGGAGGAAACGGCACGGTTGCTCGAAGAAACACTGGCTGAAGAATATGAGGCTGATGACCTGCTCACCCGGCTGGCTACCCGTCGTATCAATCTGGAGGCCCAGTCCGGTCCGGCAAAAGGAAGAAAAGCGCAGGCGCCGGCGCAGGCCGAAGCCAGCCAGCCTGGCCGTACGGCCTCGGTCCGGCAGAGCGAACCGGAACTGGAAATGGCATCCGCTCCGGCCAAGTCCGGGGGCACCAAAAAAGCAGCAACGGTATCCAAAGGAAACCCGGCGCCAAAAGGATCGGCTGCGCCGCGAAGCAACTCCGCTGCAGGCCGCACCACGCCGCTCAAACGCACGGCTGCTTCCAAATCGGAAACACCTTCTGCCCGCACGGGCGTCAGCTCCGGCAGCACCAGGGGTGGTACTACGCCAAGGGGCAAGGGCAACCGGTAATAGCACATATAAAAGGGAAAAGATCCGCGTTCTCAGACGCGGATCTTTTATTTAGGATGGTTTTTTCAAACCTTTTCTTATTTTGTTGCGCCATCAGTCATCAGCTATGAAACAAACCATCCTCTCTTTATTGCTCTTCAGCGCTTTGCACGCCGGTGCCCAGAATAAGATCATTGCCCGGGTTACCGGTTTTGAGAACAGCGACGGAGTTTGCCGCGCCTGCTTATATACCAACGCTTCGGCCCTGAACAAGGAAACGCCGTACCAGTGTGTGGAAGCTAAAGTTAATAATAAGACGTCCCAGGTGGAGTTCACGAATGTGCCGGATGGCGAATACGCGATCATTGTCCTGCACGATGCCAATAACAATCACAAGATGGACAAAAACTTCCTGGGTATACCCAAGGAGGGATATGGTGCTTCCCGCAACAAGCTTCCCTTTGCCGCCGCGCCCGGATACGATGATAATAAGTTCGCCGTTAACAACAGTAGCACCGTCACGATCACCATCCGCCTCCGGAATCTGTAGGTGTAGAGCTATCTGCTATCAGACATCTGACATCTGACATCTGACATCTGAAATTCCCCCCATGTTTCATCTTGCATTATATTCTAAATTGCAGGAATGAAACTATTGCTTTGCTTCCTGCTGCTTCCCTTTTGCGCCATCAGTCAGCAATTCACCCCTCAGGAGATTGCCCGCTACAAAGCTCAGGCGAATAGGGTGACGATCATCACCGATCAGTACGGTATACCTCATATCTATGGAAAGAAAGATGCCGATGCGGTATTCGGACTGATGTATACACAGGCCGAACAGAATTTTCCACGGATCGAACGGAACTACCTGGAAGTATTCGGAAGGCTGGCCGAGATCGATGGGCAGGCTCAGGTTTTTGACGACCTGCAGATGCAGCTGATCTATGACAGCTCGGCGGCAAAGGCCGATTATCAGAGAAGCCCGCAGTGGCTGAAGCAGTTGCTCAATGCGTTTGCCGACGGCATTAATTATTACCTGTACCGGCATCCCGAAGTGAAGCCGGCCGTATTGAAGAAGTTTCAGCCCTGGTTCCCGCTCATGTATACCGATGGCAGCATTTCCGCTACCCAGATGGGTGATATCAATACCTTCGATACCCGGAGTCTTTATGGTGCAAAGACGAATAGCACCTCCTTTCAGGCCCGTCCCAGGGACCAGGAGCAGGTCCGGCTTTCCGGTTCCAATGGATTTGCGGTGGCGCCATCTAAAACAGCCTCTGGTAACAGTATCTTATATATCAATCCGCATGTAACCTTTTACTTCCGTTCCGAAGTGCAGATGGCAAGTGAGGAAGGACTGAATGTTTACGGTGCGGTTACCTGGGGGAATTTCTTCGTCTACCAGGGTTTCAATGAGCATTGCGGATGGATGCATACTTCCAGCTATGCGGATGTGGCCGACGTTTATAAGGAAAAAGTTCAGGAAAAGCAGGGCAAGCTCTTTTATGAATATGATGGTCAACTGAGGCCGGTGACCAGCAGGAGCCTGGTGATCCGGTATCGTAAAGGACAGGACCTGGTAGAAATGCCGGTAACGGCCTATTACACCCATCATGGCCCGGTCATGGGTAGCCGCAATGGCACCTGGCTCAGTCTGAAAGAGCGCAACCGTTCGCTGGAAGCGCTGGAGCAATCCTGGCTGCGAACCAAGGCAAAGACCTTCGGGGAATTCAGGAAGATCATGGAACTCCGTTCCAATAATTCCAACAATACGGTCTATGCCGATGATCAGAAGAACATTGCCTACTGGCACGGCAACTTCATGCCGGTGCGCGATCCGAAACTGGAGTGGAGCCTTCCGGTGGATGGCAGCACTTCGGCAACCGAATGGAAAGGTGTGCACAAGCTGGATGAGATCGTTCAACTCTTTAATCCAAAGAGCGGATTTATTCAGAATTGTAATTCCACACCGTTCACGGCCTCCGGGGAAAGCAGCCCCAAACCGGAAGCGTATCCGGCTTATATGGCCCCGGATGGACAGAATCCCAGGGCTGTAAATGCTTCCCGCTTACTGGCAGCGGCGCAACAGGTATCATTGGATTCCATCATTCGCATCGGGTACAGCCATTACCTTTCCGGTTTCGAGATACTGCTTCCTTCCCTGTTCGCGGCGTATGACAGCAACCCCGGTACGGCTCCTGCCAATCCGGCCTTACAGGAGGCCATCGCCATTCTGAAACAATGGGATCGTAATTCCGGCGCCATGTCCACCGCTACTACGCTTGCCGTGGAGTGGGCCACCCGGCTGCTGGGTAAGGTACCTCCGGCCAAAACCGATGAAGCGGCCAGCAATGTATGGGGCACGCTGCAATGGATGGCAGAAAACATTACGGCGGCAGATAAAATAAAAGCGCTTGGGGAAACCATAAATGACCTGAATAAATGGTATGGCCAGTGGCAAATGCCCTGGGGCGAAGTGAACCGTTACCAGCGCAATGAAAAAAGCACCAATGCCGACTTCGATGATGCAAAGCCAAGTTTTCCGGTCGGACTGGCATCAGCCACCTGGGGCTCGTTGCCCTCTTTCAATGGCAGGCGCTTCCAGGGTACGAAAAAAAGATACGGGGTGTCCGGCAACAGCTTTATAGCAGCCGTCGAATTTGGTAAAAGAGTTAAGGCGCGCACCATTATGACCGGTGGCGAATCCTTTGATCCGGCTTCCCCTCATTTCACCGATCAGGCGGAGGGTTATATCAACGGAAAATTTAAAGACGTGCTGTTCTATAAGGAAGATGTGTTGAAGCAGGCCGTCAGAACCTATCATCCGGGAGAATAGGAGGGCGCTGACTCCTGTTGTTGACCGGATCGGCGGATTGGCTGGCACAATCTTTTACATAATCCAGGAGAAATCCTGTTTACAGTAGTTTTACCCTATTGAATCGTTACTCATTTATGGAGATGGATGCCAACAAGCCTGTTTTATTATATGCCGAAGATGATGTGGATGATTTTGAGAGCCTTAAAGATGCGGTCGCGCAGCTGACGGATAAGTACACATTGCTGCAGGCAAAGAATGGTACCGAAGTGCTGAGCATTCTGGAAGAGCGGTTTACCGAAACACATCCCTGCCTCATTATCCTGGACCTGAATATGCCTATCATGGATGGGAAGGAGGTCCTGATCTGGCTGAAGAATGATCAACGGTATAAAAATATTCCGGTCATGGTCTTCACCACTTCTTCCAGGGAAGATGACCTGCGTCTTTGCCAAAGTCATAAATGCACCTTTTTCAGGAAGCCTACGCTCTACCGCGACCTGTTGCATATTGCCCAGATGATGCTCGACATGTGTGATGGAAAAGAATAGGTAAATTCTAACACCCTGGCGCATCCCAGATCTCCCGAAACAGTCTATCTTAAGGGTTCATGGAATACTTTGTTCATAAAGATTCAGTGGTCCGAACCATTTGGGGTAAGAGTGATACCATCCTCTTCATATTCGCTGGTGCAGCAGCAGAGTTTGCCCTTAACAAGGCGGTGGATTGGCTCTACTTTACCGGCCGGCTTCCGGCTGATCCGCTCGGCCGCCTCTTTTCTACGGTTGCCTATGCCCGTGTGATCGTTTTCGCCGAAAAGGAAAAAGCCTGGAAGGCGATCGACAGCATGCGCCTGATCCATAAAGAGGTGGAAGCGAAAAGGGGCGGTACCATTCCCGACTGGGCCTACCGGGATGTGCTTTTTATGCTGATCCACTATTCCATTGCAGCTTATGAGCTGTTGGAACGAAAACTTTCCATGGAGGAAAAGGAAGAAGTATTCAGGGTGTTCCGGGAAGTGGGGGACCGGATGGGACTGGTCAACCTGCCGGCTTCTTATGTACAATGGCTCCCGGTGCGGCAGCAACACCTCGATCAGGACCTCGCAGAAAGTACCTATACCACCGATCTGTTCCGGCAATACAAAAAACACCTGGGCGCCTTCCGCTATCGGGTATTGGTGCAGGGGCAGACCCTTGTTATTCCGGAAAGGGTGCGCTTGCTGCTGCACAGGAGTGCGTTCTCCTGGCTGCAACCAGTCATACCATTCTATAAGCTTAGCAGGCTCATCCATATGGATAAGCTCATTAAAGCACTTTTGTTGCCCCCGGCTTACCAGCAGCAGATACGAAAATTGGATATATCCTGATTCCGTGTGAACAACAGGGCCTGACTTTTGTTGTTAAGCTTGCATATATACCAATGAATATGAGATTACTACTGAAACCGGCTTGCCTCATACTGACAGCGATCCTGATCATTGCCTTGCCTTCCTGTAAATCTTCCAAAACGATCGCTGTGGAAGAAGGATGGGAATTGTTGGCAGAGCGAAAAGTAAACTTCGTACGGGATAAGGATGAGATCGATGTCACCAGCACCAGCCAGTTCACCGGCATTCAGTTCCAGGTCCAGGACCGGGATGTCCGGATCAGTGATCTGAAGATCTATTTTGATAATGGAGATAAGCTGGAGCCGGCGCTGGATGAAGTGATTACGGCCGGACAGAAAAGCCGTTATATTGAATTCAGCAGGGAAGGACGCATCATCGACAAAATGGAATTTAAGTACCGCACTACCGGCAGCGTTCTGAAAGGGCGCGCCAGTGTACTGGTTTTTGGCCGGCGCTTCGGCTACCGGTTTTAACTGCGCCTCGTAGTTTTACTATTTCAGGGATCAACCCTACTACGTAGATTTGCCTCTTGTAACCTTAACTGATAACGATTCGCAATGGACTACTCCGACCGTTCCAGGGTTTTGGAACCGCGTATTCAAACATTTATTCTGGCAGATGATAATCAGGCAGATTGCCTGAGATTTGAAAAAGCGCTCATGCAGGTAGCTCCGGCTCATAAACTGATCACGGTTACAAATGGCGATGAACTCCTCAACCTTCTTTATCAATATGTACCGGATATCCTTTTCATAGATCTTAATATGCCCTGTAAAAATGGGATCCAATGTATCAAGGAGATCAGGGACGACCGGAATTATGATGATATGCCGATCATCGTTTTCAGTGCTACGGACAGGGTGAATAATATACAGGTGGCTTACGGCATGGGTGCCAACTTGTTTTTTGTAAAGCCTCAGGATGACGGCGACCTTCTTCGTTCCGTGAAACAAATTCTACAATTCGACTGGAATGAC
>DATAHC010000514.1:0-3608 GCA_036263415.1 Flavisolibacter sp. | reverse complement strand
AGTTCTCCGGTGGGTCCGCGGAAAGGGAATTCCAGCAGTACCTTAAGGAAAGATTTACTGATTTCTCTGGTATGAGAAACCTTCATGGAATGGTTCGGCAGTACCATCCTGCTCCATTGATTCTGTGCATAGAAATCTCTGAAGATGGCAGATCCGCGCAATGGCATCAGTGTCGCTATTTCGATAGCGGTATAATAATTTTTTTCCCTGATCTCCAGCCCCTCCTCCGATACATAATAGTTCATGCAGAACCAATGCTGTTTTCGAACGAGAAACGTCAGCTTTTTGAAGACATGCATAAAGGTTCTGGCGATCCAAAGCTTGTTCTTTTCGGTAATCAGAAAGAAGTCAATATCTGCATGCTCATCTGCAAAGTTTTTGGATAAAGAACCTGATACCGCCACTCCTTTTACAAAGGGAAAGCATGCCAGGAAGCCTGCAATGCGGTCGGCTGTTTTAAGTAATTGCCTGGCCCTGAGATTTCCCTTCTTTCTTCGTGAAGCGAGCCGAAAATCATTTCGTAGAGAATAGAAATCTTCCAGCCGGAACACCTGATTCTCACTGCTCAGCACTTTGAGGACGGATTGAAATTCTTCATAGCTGCAGGAGGTTTGCAGATAACTGTATAGTTCTATTCCTGTTATCGGATAATCAAAGAGATCAAAATAAGCTAACGTGGAAAGTAGGTCCCTTTTCAACTGCATAAAATGATTGTACCAGTAATTACGCTGAATTACGGTAGCTGGTTGCTTAGGTGCATTTGGACGGTGGCTCCCGGCTGCTGCACTGTTGCTCTATTATTTTCTGTAGTTTCACGAAGGCCAAAAAGCTTACTCATGAAATGGATTCTTACTCCCCGTTTTCTCATCACTGGTATCTTCTTATTCACAGCCGGCTGTTTGTTAGGGCAGTCTGGCACTTCCTTAGATATGCTTCAATGGCGCATGATCGGCCCGCACAGGGGCGGACGCACCATCGGGGCAGTGGGGGTGCCTCAGCAGCCTAATGTATTTTATATAGGCGTGAATAATGGCGGCGTGTGGAGGACCAACGACTATGGCCGTACCTGGGTGCCTATTTTCGATGATCAGTCAACCGGCTCCGTGGGCGATATCGTGGTAGCGCCTTCGAATCCCAATGTTTTATATGTGGGAAGCGGCGAAGGGGTTCAACGACCCGATCTATCAGTAGGTAACGGCGTATATAAATCAACGGACGGGGGAAAAACATGGACCCATCTTGGGTTGGAAGGTGTTCAGCAAATCGGGAACATGGCTATTGACCCCAGGAATGAGAACCGCCTGTATGTGGCAGCCTTAGGTCATCCCTATGGTCCCAATCCGGAGCGGGGCGTGTACCGGACATCCGATGGCGGCAAAACCTGGGAGAAAGTATTATATAAAGATGAAAATACCGGAGCGATACAGGTCACGCTCGACCCGGCCAATCCCGATATTATTTATGCCGACTTATGGGCCGGCCGCCAGGGACCCTGGGAGAACGGCGCCTGGGACGGACCGGAAAGCGGTTTATTCAAATCCACCGATGGTGGCACTACCTGGAAGAAGCTGGAAAAAGGGTTGCCGACTACGGCTGAAGGATTGGGCAGGATTGGATTCTGTGTGGCGCCTTCCAACCCGTCGCGGTTATACGCTACCGTAGATGCAGGAGCAAAAGGAGGAATCTACAGAAGTGATGATGCGGGAGAAAGCTGGTCGCTGGTTCAGAATGATAACCGCCTCTGGGGAAGGGGAAGCGATTTCGCCGAGATAAAAGCCGATCCAAAGAACGCAGATATCGTATACAGCGCCAATGTGGTGACCTGGAAATCCACTGATGGTGCTAAGACCTGGTCTGCTTTTCGGGGTGCACCGGGAGGGGACGATTACCACCGCATCTGGATCAACCCGATCAATCCGGACATTATACTGATTGCCAGTGACCAGGGAGCCATCGTTACCGTTAACGGAGGCCAAACCTTTTCTTCCTGGTACAATCAGCCCACAGCGCAATTCTATCATGTCAGCACCGATAATCAGTTCCCTTATAACGTATATGGTGGCCAGCAGGAGAGTGGTTCCGTAGGTATTGCTTCAAGAGGTAATGACGGACAGATCACTTACCGTGAATGGCATCCCGTTGGGGTGGAGGAATATGGCTATGTTGCTGTAGATCCGCTGGATCAGAATATGATCTATGGAGGGAAGCTTACCCGTTACGATAAGCGCACCGGGCAAACACAGAACATAGCTCCGGAAGCCGTGCGTAGTGGGAAGTACCGTTTTCTAAGGACGGCACCCGTGCTCTTTTCTCCCATCGATCCAAAAACACTGTACTATGCCGGGAATGTATTGTTCAAAACCCGTGATGGCGGCAACAGCTGGCAGTTGATCAGCCCCGACCTGAGCAGGGAAAGCTGGGACATTCCCGCTTCGGTAGGTATCTATACCACTCCGAATATGAAGACCATGCCCAGAAGAGGTGTGATCTATACGGTAGCTCCCTCTTTCCGGGATATCAATACCATCTGGTGCGGTACGGACGATGGCCTGATCCATCTTACCAGAGATGGAGGTAAAACATGGAGTAATGTGACACCTTCTGCCATTACTTCCTGGAGTAAGATCTCCCTTATGGAAGCCGGCCACTTCGATAACAATACAGCGTATGCAGCCGTGAACCGTATACGCCTGGATGATATGAAGCCGCATATCTATCGTACACACGATGGAGGTAAATCCTGGAAGGAGATCGTAACCGGCTTACCGAATGATCCGGTGAATGTAGTACGGGAAGACCCTAATAAAAAAGGCTTGCTTTATGCAGGTTCTGAAACAGCCGTATATGTTTCTTTTGACGATGGAGAACACTGGCAATCGCTGCGCCGGAACATGCCGGCTACTTCCATCAGGGACCTCGTGGTCAAGGATGATGATCTTGTAGTAGGAACCCATGGCCGCAGCTTCTGGATCCTGGATAATATTACGGCCTTGCGGCAGGTAAATTCAGGTGCAGCGCCAGGTAGTATCATTCTGTTCAAGCCGGGTTTGGCTTATCGCGTTCGCTGGAGTATGTACACCGATACCCCGCTGCCTCAGGAAGAGCCTGCAGGGCAAAACCCTCCGGATGGAGCCACGATCGATTACTATCTACCGGAAAATAGTGTTAGGGAAGTCCAGCTGGTGATTACCGATGCCAAAGGAAATGAGGTCCGACGGTTCAGCAGCAAAGACCAGCCATATGAAGTGCCGGAAGGAAATGTGCCTCCCTACTGGATCCGTCCGCAGCAGGTCCTCTCTGCCAGCAAGGGTGCCCACCGTTTTATTTGGGACCTGCACTATGCTCCTGTACCCAATTCTATATCTTATCCGATTGGCGCCGTATACCAGAACACAGCACCAACGCCTACCTCACCGTGGGTATTGCCCGGAACGTATACAGTAAAACTAATAGCCGGTGGCAGATCATTTACCCAGCCGCTTGTGATCCGAATGGACCCCCGGGTGAAAACAACTGCCAAAGACCTGCAGCTGCAGCACGACCTTGCCCTTAAGGCGTATCGTGGTCAGTTAATAGCCGATTCTATTTATACTGAAATCGCCAGGCTG
>DATAHC010000513.1:0-16367 GCA_036263415.1 Flavisolibacter sp. | reverse complement strand
ATATGTTCTCCAAAAACCAATTCGTAGCCATTATTATCGCGAATGGAAAAATCACGCATGAAATATTGCCTGTCTGCAAGGGGCTCCAGTACGGTGGCCTTTTCTTTTACCTGTTCCCAGTAATCGTTTACCTGCTCCGTTACAAAATAGAGGCTGCCGGTCAGCTTCAGTTGCAGCGGGCCTTCATGTTCTGTCTGGGGCACCACAAACATGATCTCTACGGTATCCCGGGTAAGCGAAATAAAATTAGGGAAATGGCTTTGGCCTGTAAACCCAAGTACCGTCTCATAAAAATGCCTGGTGGCTTCCAGGTCATTGGTCCATAAAATGGGGCTGAGCTGATGCAGTTTCATACCTGGATGGTTTTAGTGGTTCGTCCTTTCACTAAAAATACAACAGCTCCGATTATGACATCATAAGCTATGGTTTCTACTTCAACCATATCCTGTCCCAGACGCGTAAACGCTGTGGCAACATTATACATCTGGTTTATTCTTCGATTATGCCGGTTGGTTATGAAGTACGAGAAGTGGCAGCTTTACCATACTTCCTACTACCCTAGTATGCGAAAGCGATACCATCCGGTTGATGAAGGAATGCTGGTGGGCCATCATCACGAGCAGGTCGCATGGATGACGATCCAGGTAGTCGAACAGCCCGGAATCCACATCATCGTTCTCCACCCGGTCGTACACATAGGTCACGGATGACAAGGCCAGCCCCAGCTGCAGTTTCTCCGACACTTCGGATACGTTCATTTCCGCCATCGGCGGATCAACGTGCACTACCCGAAGCGAGGCGTCATACACTTTGAACAAAGAAACCAGCGCAACCAGGTCCTTCTGCGAGACCTTCTCCCGGAAATCCACCGCCAGTACCATATTCTTTGCAGGCCGGTACGTAAAGGACTCCGGCACCAGCAACAAAGGGCGCCCGCATTTGCGCATCATGCGGATGCAGGTGCTGCCGAATATCCGGTTAGCCCGGCTCTTGCTGCCCATCACCACGAGGTCGGCCTCATACTCCTCCGCTTCCATGGTGAGCGATTCAGACCGGAAACCGTTGATCACCACGGCGCTTACTAATACCGTCGTATTCAGCTGTCGGATCTCTTCCTTCATCCGGACCTCCATTTCCTGTTGCAGCGTACCAGGCGCCACTACCCAGGCCTCAGGGCCTACCATGGAAGGCAGCGGTTCGTTATAAACATGTACCAGGTGCACCACCGCCTGGAAGCGCTCCGCGAGCTGGCAGGCATATACAGCAGCATTGCGGGAAGCCGGTGTGAAATCGAAGGCGACCATGATCTTTTTCATATCTGTTATTTAAGTAACCTAAAGGTCCAAGGACGGTTGTCCTGTAACCATGACCGCCGTTCTTCCGCTACCTGATAAGGATCAACTCCGACGGTACTATTGGCCGCTAATTTAAAGAAGCTGATTTCGGTCAGTTTTTACGTGGATGGGAACACTGAGCTTTACCCTACTTAAAAAGAGTTTATGAAAATAGAACAGATCTATACCGGATGCCTGGCCCAGGGCGCCTATTTCATCGAGAGCAAGGGTGAAGCCGTGGTGATCGACCCTTTGCGCGAGGTACAACCCTACCTGGATAAAGCTGCCCAGAGAGGTGTTCGCATACGCTATATTTTTGAGACCCATTTTCACGCTGATTTTGTTTCGGGCCACCTGGACCTGGCAGCAAAGACCGGTGCTGTTATTGTTTACGGTCCAACAGCGCAACCCGGCTTCGAAGCGCATGTTGCCGCCGACGGAGAAGTATTGAAGCTGGGAGATGTGACCTTCACGGTCTTGCACACACCGGGTCACACCATGGAGAGTACCTGCTATCTTCTGAAGGATGAGCAGGGAAAACAATTAGCGCTGTTTACGGGTGATACCCTTTTTATCGGTGATGTGGGCCGTCCCGACCTGGCGCAAAAAGTAAATGCCGGCCTTACGCCGGAACTGCTTGCCGGCCATCTGTATCATTCGCTCCGGGAGAAGATCATGCCCCTGGACGATGCCCTTATTATTTACCCGGCGCATGGTGCCGGCAGTGCCTGTGGTAAAATGATGAGCCGGGAAACTACCGATACCCTGGGCCACCAGAAAGCGACCAATTATGCCTTGAACCCCGGCTTAACACAGGAAGCCTTCCTACAGCAAGTACTAACCGGGCTGACTCCGCCTCCGCACTATTTTCCCTTCAATGTGATGATGAATATACAGGGCTATGACCGTTTTGAAGAGGTTTTGAAACGAAGCCTGAAACCATTGGAGGTACCGGCATTTGAAGCTGCTGCCAACGAAACCGGCGCGCTGATCTTAGATACGAGAGATCCACAGGAATTTGCTAAAGGCTTTGTACCCAATGCCATCAATATAGGCCTGCATGGCAGCTTTGCGCCCTGGGTCGGCACCCTGATCACCGACATACGGCAGCCCCTGCTCCTTGTAACGGAGGAAGGCCTGGAGGAAGAGACTGTTACGCGCCTCTCCCGCGTGGGCTATGATCACACCATCGGTTACCTGAAAGGAGGCTTTGCCGCCTGGAAGTCGGCAGGGAAAGAATACGATAGCATCCCCTCCATCACCGCAGCAGCGCTGGCGGCCCTTGTGCAAAAGCAAGACGCTCCCATCATCGACGTACGGAGAAAAAGCGAATACGATGCGGAACACCTGGTACAGGCACGAAATGCACCGCTCGATACCATCAATGAAAGTATGCTCCTGGTAGATAAGCAGGTGCCGGTCTATATTCATTGCGCAAGTGGCTATCGCTCCATGATCTTTGCTTCCATCCTGAAAGCCAGGGGGTACGACAACCTCATTGAAGTACAAGGAGGCTATAAGGCGCTGAAAGATTCGGGCCGCTTCCCCACCACCACGTATGTACGTCCGCTTACCGAACTGTGAGTGGTTCTGTCATGCAGCGAACGTTACCATGCCTGCTCCGGAAAATCATACATGTATTGAGCTGTCAGGCCTCCCGCTGCTTTCCGGACCGCATGACGCAGGTATTGATGCCCAGCAGCGTATATAAGGGGCAAAAGCCCAGCAGGCTGGTAAGAATAAAGATTCCGGAAATCACCAGCAGTACAACCGCCAGGGTTCCTGAAATAACATTGAGGTAATAGAGGGCCACAACAACCAGTGCCGCCAGTATGCGGAAGATTCGGTCGAACGTACCCATGTTCTTTTTCATGATTGCTATTTTAAGATGAAGAATGCAGAATGTTACGTGGCACCGGGTCGTTCAGGCGGAAAGCAGCAACTGCCCGGTAGCCGATAGCTCCCGTACCATTCGTTCCACCAGCGGATATACCGTCTTGTCCCGCAAATGAATGCCGCTCCGGTTGATCTCGAAGCCAATGACGGAAGGAAGGTGCAGCAGCTTGGAAAGCACGTTGTCCAGTACGGGCGTTGCGTTGAAATAGTTCATGGACTGGGTGATCCTGAAGTTGACATTCCTGATCTCCGTACCGCTTTGGGCAAGCGGAATTTCAACCGGTATCGATACAAAAGCAGGCTTGCTGAAAGCCCGTTTACCACTGGATGTCTCTGGCTGGAATTCCATAACAACGATTTTGGAATACAAACCTGAAATAAATCAACGGCTAAAAAAATGATGAAAAGCAGCTGTCTGTACGATACTGGTCAGTACCGGGCCTTTAGAGAATCTCCCGGCAATCATTTTATACCTGGCTCGTTTTCCTGGTTTGCCTGTATTTCTCTGAAAGCACCACCGCCACTATTCCTGTCGTATACGCTACCAGGTCGATCCATTCGAAGGAGCTGCCCAGTATGACCAGGGCCAGCTTTGACCGGCCCAGACCCAACCGGTCGACCAGGTTGAAGTACTGCAGTACTTCAACGGCATACGCAAAGAGCAACACCCCTATAGCCAACGGCACCACTGGGCATTTCCTAAACGACTGAACAAAGTAATAGATCAGGATCACCACCAGGAAGTCGCCGACGTAAGGCCTCACGATCCGGTCCCTGACATATAGGGCAATAAGTACTTCGATGAAGAATAAAAGTATCGTAAGGAGAAAATAGCCTTTATGAAATCGGAACATAGAGTTAATAAAACATTTCAGAATTGAAAGTAACTGTAGTTTTTCACAAAGCAAAGCATCGTTCTGTTACTTCCATCACCGTATAGTTAAAGTGATAAAATCTAATGTAGAGAATGAACGCAAAAACCACAAATCCTACGGAGGCCAATCATAGCGACTGATTGTGCCACAGTTCTGACCGTCATTGCGAGCGCAGCGAAGCAATCTCTCAGTCACGGCTACCCAAAGTAATGAATGACAGTAGCTGAGAGATAAATCTACCATTTACTCAGATCACTCTTCCATAGATCGATCCACTTAGGATTTATTGAATTGATCAACTGTATTTTCTTAAACCTGCTTCCTCCCTTAATACGTTTCTCTTCAGCAATCGCTTCTTCTATGGTGCCAAAGAATCGATAGTAAACAAGCTGATCTAATTTATATTTTTTGGAAAAACTTTTATCGTAATATCCTTGTTTATGTTGCAAGACTCTTGATAACAGGTCACTTGTTACTCCAACATATAATACAGTATGAAATGGATTTGTCATTATATATACTGTTCCCCCTCTGATCATACTTAAAAATAAATAGGTTCATGTATCGAGATTTGTCAGTTGTATAACAAATACTAAATATTATATTTCAATAGTGATATAATGATTCTTCATTAGGCAACCTTAACTGATAGATTACCCGCAATGGCAGTCTGTTTGCAGATACAGTCATTTCCTTTTATAGGCAGCCGTGACTGAGAGATTGCTTCGTCGTTCCTCCTCGCAATGACGATCAGAACTTGAACACGGCCTTTCTTTATGGTAGGTAGTAACTCAAGCGCGATTGCTTCGCTGCGCTTCCTCCAGAGGTGGGCACGCGCCATGACGGAGAGGTGATGAGTGATGAGTGATGAGTGATGAGTGGTTGAACTTACATACGGTCATTCTTTATAATGGCTAGGTCGTAAAAGATCCCTCCTTCGTCGGGATGACAAAGAGATATTCGGGATGACTGAGGTTAGTGATTGCGGTCAGGTATTACGATAGTCAATACTTCTAAGCGAGATTGCTTCGTCGATTCTCCTCGCAATGATGGTCTTTACTATGGCTCTGTCAAGAACTACGATAGATTGGAGCAACTATTATAGAGCGCAGTGGACCATCGACTGCAGGCATCGAAGCCAATCAAAACTCCTCCAGTATAGTGCTCCGGCTGGCCATCATACCAGCGGTGGTTCCCATTGAGACGGCATTGGCAACCGTGCGCAGACGCGTAGTGGCGTCGCCGCAGGCATAGATGTTCTTAATGGTGGTCTCCTGGAATCCGTCGACCCTGATAAAACCTTCCTCTGTCATCTCGCAACCCAGGGCAGCGGGCAGGATTGAGTGCTGCTCGAAAGGAACCGGCGCATACAGGGCCGGAATTGCGTGCCGGGTGCCGTCTTTGAATACGATGGCGTTTAATTGTCCCTGGCGATGTTCCAGCCGTTCTATTTCTTTCTCTATGACCGGGATACCTTTTGCTTTTAGCTTCTGCATTTGCTCCTCCGTAAGCGGAGAAGGGCCGTTGGTAAATAAAGTAAGGTCCTTCGTCCAGTTATGAATCAATCGAACGATATCATAGGCTAGCTCACTACCGGAGAGAATGCCTGTCGCCTGTCCCCGCACCTCATAGCCATGACAATAGGGACAGTGAATGACCGATATGCCCCAGCATTCGGCAAAGCCCTCCAACGGAGGGAACAGGTCTTTTATGCCGGTGGCGAATATGAGCTTTTGAGCCGTGAATAAGGCACCCGAATCCGTTTGCACCTCAAATCCCTTTTCTGTTTTACCGGCCCTGATGGCCGTTCCCTGAAAGAAGTGGACCGAATCATATTGCTGCAGTTGCTCTCTAGCCACATCTGCTATGACTTTCGGCGTACTGCCGTCGCGGGTGAGAAAATTATGCGAACGCGGTGTCTGGCGGTTGCAGGGTTTGCCGCTATCGATGAGGAGCGTTTTTTTCAGCGCCCTTCCGAGCGACATGCCTGCGGCCAGTCCGGAGTAGCTTCCTCCGACCACGATGACGTCAAAATGGTTCGTATCTGTCATATAATTTATTTGAGGCTATTCGTATCTAAGGATCTCAACCTATCGATCAACCGGTTCATCAGCGGTAAGGCCATAAATACCATCCAGGGTACGAGGATCAGGGTCACTACCAGAGTACGCAGGTATACCGGCAAAGTTAGCAGCTGATTACCGAATACATAATTCACTACCGTCAGGGAGGGATAAATGGCTATCCAGATCTTCAGCGCCCCTATCCATTTCAATTGCTTCTTCATATTTGTTTTTTGATCTGATCATTTAATAAGAGGCGGCCAATTCGTTGCGGGCAAATGACCTTTTAAAGGCGAAGTGCCATACATTACTGTCGCCTCTCCGCAATGGATACGCATTGATGAAGACCCAGCCGGCCCATCCCATATAGTTCATGGCATCGATGACCGTATTGAATTTCTTCAGGTTGCCGGCTTCCGTTCTCAGGCGGGTATCCTGCCAGAACTTCTTCTCCTCGCCATAGTCTACATCGATGGTTACTTTATTGCTGAACAGCCTGGGCGTTATAATGATCTGGCAATACTGCTCGATGCGTGTGGTATCTGGCTGGGCTTTCACCAGGAGCGTGCTGACCAGGAGCAAGCCGATGATAACTAGTTTTTTCATTTTTATTTTTTAAAGGTTTAATTGATCTACTACTAATAGCGTTTCAATAGGGTTTGATGACCTGCCCCGTACCGGCTCCAAAAATGCTTTTACGAAAGCCGGCTTCCAGTTGCTTCATGGTTACCGGTATATCGCCCGGAAATAAGGGGAAGAACTGCGGCGAGGCCTCTATAACGGTGGGGCTCACGGCGTTGATCCGGATGCCTCTTTCCAATTCGATCGCTGCTGCCCGTACAAAAGCATCGATGGCCCCATTTGCAGCCGAAGCATTGGCAAAATTGCGCTGCGGCTCGTGTGTCAATGCTCCGGAGATCAGTGTAAAGGATCCTTTTGGCTTTATGAAGTGCTGCCCGACCAGGACCAGGTTCACCTGTCCCATCAGTTTTCCTTCCAGACCCTTCCGGAACGTGCTATCGGAAAGCTGGTCCCAGGGCCCTACATAGGTCGGTCCGGCCGTAGAGATCAGTGCATCAAAAGATCCGGTCTGACGGAACAGCTGCTCTATGGATTCAACAGAAGTGATATCCACCTGAAGGTCGCCGCCACGGGAAGCGACGCGTATCACCTCATGTTCTTTTTCAAAAGCCGCAGCCAGGTAGCTTCCCATGGTCCCGGTTGCGCCTACAATTATAAGTTTCATTTTTTCTGTTTTAGGTAGCACAAAACTACCCTGGCAGATGGGGTGCTTACAGGACGAAACTGTAGTTCTATGGCATTTTCGTGAAGTGAGTGCGGAAGGTCTCCGGGGCACTTCCGGACTGCTTTTTAAAGAAGCGGACAAAATAGGAAGGGTCTTCAAAACCAAGGATGTCGGCAATATCCTTGATCTGGTAGGTAGTACCCAGCAGGTAGCGTTTGGCTTCCAGGAGCACCTGTTCCATAATGAGCGTGGAGGCCGGCTTACCCGTGGCGGTTCTTACAACCTGGTTCAGCTGATAAGCAGAAAGGCTCATCTGCTCCGTATAAAAAGATACCTGCCGGTATTGAAGACAATGCTTTTGCACCAGTTCCCGGAATTCCTCAAACCGCTGCTGCTGATAGTTGCTGGCAGGTGCCGGCTTCCCTTTCGGGTCCGGGCTTTGCCGCACGAATTCGATGAAGAAATAATCCAGGTTGGCGCGCAGGGCATCTTCATAGCCCGGTTCCCTATTGGTATATTCATGGAAGAGAAGACTCAGTACCGACAGCAGCTTTTCAAAGCGCCGGGGTTCCAGCCGGCAAAAGCTTTTGTTACTGGCTTTGTGCAGGCGTTGCGCCGCGTCCTTATCGGAGGGCTCATAAAAACCTGGCTGAAACTCCAGCAGGTAACCGGTACTATCCGGCTTCAGTTCCAATTGATGTACCTGGCCGGGACGCATGCAAAAGATCGTTTTGTCCTGCACGGCATAGGGAATAAAGTCGATCTCATGAGATCCGCTACCGGTTTCAATGGCCAGTATAAAATAAAATTCGTGGCGGTGCAGGTCCTGCACCAGCGGCTGCCCTTCCAACACATCCTGCAAGTGGCGCATGCGCAGCGTGGGGGTGCCGGAAACCGGCGCATCGGGCCTTATATGGCGAACGGGAAATTGTTTCATGGTGCCTTACCTACCTACCGGACGTAAAGGTATCTATTGTTCCAGGTATTTGCAGCACCACACACTATTGCAGTTCATACCGGCAAAAAGGCCTTTCATGCATCCATATGGACAAACAGGCGGATTCCAAAGAATGCTCCGGTCCCTGAATCTATTTTTGTAAGGCTAAGCATCAACGAAAACCTTACTGCGCTGGAAAATCATCAACATATACCTACCGAAGCGCCCTATAACGGGATGATCCATGCCATCTGGCAGGTGAAAGGCTACACCCCTTTCAGGGAGGAGCATATCGTACCGAAAGGTATTGTGGAACTGATCTTTAATCTCAACGGAGGACAGCTTTCGGCCCGGATCGGCGACCGGCCCTACCAGATAAACCAGGCCTTTATCAACGGTTTCAATACCTCGACCATTCATTTTCAATTGCCCGAGCATTTGCAGTTGTTCGGCATACAGCTTCATCCGCTGATGGTAAAGAAACTGCTGAAGGTTCCGGCATCGGAATTCTCCAATACCCTCATCGACCTTCATTTACTGGATCCCGGTTTTAATTTGCTGTGGGAGGAACTGATGAACCGCACGGCATTTGAAGACAGGGTTCGTGTGATTTACCGCTGGCTGCAGGCACGCATCCGGGAGGCCGATACCCGGGAAGCCTGGATCAACCGGTTCCTGATCCATGCCGAACCCGCCGGCATTACGGTTGGAGAACTGGCACAGCGTTTTTGCTATTCCACCCGTCAGCTTTCGCGCAGGCTTTCAGAAGCCACCGGACTGAATACGGAAGAACTGATCCTGTATAAAAAATACCTGCATGCCATTCACCTGATGCACCATACCGATCTGCCCCTGACAAGCATTGCCTACGAGAGCCATTTTTCCGATCAGTCGCATTTCATCCGCTCCTTCAAAGCCTTCACCCAACTTACGCCCCGCGCATACCAAACCGTTAAGAGTCCGCTGAAAGGACATCTGTACGAACATGTCCGATAGGTACAATTTTCCGCTTCTTCCCTTTTTCATCTTTGTCCCGTCGTTAAAAACAGCCATCGCTGTCTGACAGTAACCAATAAAACCAAAAAGATGAAATTTACTTATCCGCACGCCATCGACAACGGTCATGGCGAACAACTGATCTTCAAGCAACTGATACCCGAACCGGACGGTGACCGCCTGATTGTAGAGAACTTTGTAGCACCCGCACAGGGGCCACCCATGCACACCCACTGGCAGCAGGACGAATGCCTGACCGTGAAGGAAGGAAAGATCGGCTATGAAGTGCTGGGCCAGCCCATACGGTATGCCTACCCCGGAGAAACGGTGCTGTTCAAAAAAGGCGTGGCGCATCGCTTCTGGAATGCGGGCGAAAGCACCCTGCATTGCGAAGGCTATATCAAGCCCGCGAATACCATTGTCTTTTTTCTCACTTCCGTCTTTGCCGCCCAGCGCAAGTCGGGCTCTGAAAGACCGGAAGCCTTTGATGCCGCTTACCTGTTTACACGCTATGCACCCGAATACGATATGACCGATATTCCACCCTTTGTAAAGAAGTTTGTCTTTCCGGCCACGGTTCGCCTTGGAAAACTGCTGGGGAAATATGAGCATTTCCGGAATGCACCGGCACCAATGAAGCCGGCAGGCCGCTAATTTTCCGGTCAGGCGGTTTTTATGTAAGATTGCAGCAGGAAGGATCGCTCTTATCCAACTTACCATCTGCTAAAAGACGTTCACATGGAATATATAGACAGCATCAAGAAACAGTTCGCTTATTATAAACTGCTCGGCGAGAAGACTTTTGAACAGGTGCCCGAGGAGCGCCTGTTCTGGCAGTATAATGAAGCGAGCAACAGCATTGCCATCATCGTGAATCATCTCTATGGCAATATGAAATCCCGCTGGACGGAATTCCTGACTACCGACGGGGAGAAATCGTGGCGGAACCGCGACAGTGAGTTTGAGAACGAGATCCGTGATAAAGCGGAACTGCTGGCGCGCTGGAATGAAGGCTGGAATTGTTTGTTCACGGCGCTGGACAGTCTGACAGAAACGGATCTGAATAAAGAGATCTATATACGCAACCAGGGCCATACCGTGATGGAAGCCATCAACCGGCAACTGGCGCATTATCCCTACCATGTAGGACAGATCGTATTTTTAGGCAAGATGGTCAGTGGTGCTGAATGGCAGTCGCTGTCCATACCCAAAGGAAATTCACAGGCCTATAACCAGGAAAAATTTGCCGGGGGAAAACGCCGGGAGCATTTTACAGATGAATTGCTGAAGCCTAAATCATCCTGATGATGACACGCCTTATTTATAAAGCTCCTAAATGGTCTTACCCGGCCTATGCGGAAATGTATATGAAGCTGCTTCCGGACGATGGCCTGGTGCTGCAGCACCTCCGTACGAATTGTGAGCAGGCAAAAGCTTTTGTTGAAAGCTTACCGGAAGACCGCCTGCTCCACCGCTATTCGCCAGGCAAGTGGACCATTAAAGAGATCCTGGTGCACATCATCGATGATGAGCGGATTTTCGCTTACCGAGCTTTACGCTTCGCACGGGGCGAGCAGGCCAACCTGATCGGCTTCGACCAGGACGCTTATGCCCTGCAGTCGGAGGCTAACACCAGAAGCCTGGCCAGCATTTTTGATGAATACGACGCGGTGCGCCGCGCTACCCTTACGCTATTCCAATATCTGCCCGAAGCTGGACTAGATCGACTGGGACATGGTACCGGCAGCTTCAATGATGCGACGCCCCGTGCGCTGGTCTATCATATTGCAGGCCATGAACTGCACCATATGAATTTTATCAGGGAGCATTATCTGACTGATTGATTACATTGACAACTATTATGATCTATATCACACAGCTGATCTACCTGAAAGAAGGAAAAGAAGCGGTATTTGAAGCGTTTGAAAAAGTGGCCATTCCTTCCATCGGCCGCTACAGAGGGAAGCTGCTCTTACGCATCCGGCCCGACCGGGAAGCTTACCTGGAAAGCCAGATCGAAGCGCCCTATGAAGTACACCTGGCTGCTTTTGAAACCGAGATAGATTTTCAAGCCTTCCTGAAGGATGAAGAACGGCAGCGCTTTTTACATCTCAAGGAGGAATCGATCCGATCTTCCCTGATGATCAGAGGAACACCGCTGTAGGCTTACCGACTTATGACTTTATATTTCCATGGCTCTTCCTTGTGCTCTTCAACGAAAGGCACTACACCCAAAGGGAGCACTTATCTGCTGGATGAATTTCTTACAGCCAAAGAATTTTAAGGCTGTATACGGAACCCCAGACTTTCCCTGTTCTTCGGAGCCGTGAGGAACTGGACCTTGCATTGAATATCTTCCATGGTAATGAGATCATCGGTATCACCCAGCACGCTATCCACCAATCCATATTCCTTTGCTTTCACGGCATTGAAAAAACGGTCCCTGCGGAACATCTCCTCAATCTCTTCACGCGTGTGTCCGGAGAATTTTCCGATGAGGTGGAATACCTGGTTCTGCAAGCGTTCCTGCTCCTTATAAGCAATGCGCACATCTTCGGTATATCCTTTGGCACCTCCACCGGTGGGATGCATATGTATGGTAGCGTGCGGCAGGGCATAGCGCTGCCCGGGAGCGCCGGCCGTGAGGAGCACCGTAGCCATGCTCCCGCAAAAACCCACTGCTATGGTTGAAACAGGCGACTTCAGTTTCCGCATGGTATCGAAAATGGCAAAGCCCGAATACACCACGCCGCCGGGGCTGTTGATGTACAGCATGATCGGCGCCTGGCTTTCGCTATCCAGGTAGAGCAACTGGGCCACTACCAGGTTGGCCATATTTTCCTCGATGGCGGTGCCGATAAAAATGATCCGCTCTTTCAATAACAGGCTATAGATATCATAGGCCCCTCGTGTGGCGCTGTCGAGTACTGTAGGAATGATCATATGGGTAAAATTTATCTGAATTGCCGTGAAAAAGAGGCATCCATCATCAGCTGCCGGTAGATCCGCTCCAGCTTTTTCCGAGTCTGACGTCTCCAGAACCGGCGCACCAACCGGTAAACTCCAGCCTGCGCTTCGGTTTTGTCTGCCAGGGAAGTATCTACGATCATAGCGGCTTCAAACTGCATCCGCTCCTCTTCACTGAGACGTTGAAACAGGTAATTCTCTATCGCTTCCGTTTCGTTATGTTCTTTCCTCATAAACGTTCCTTTTTTTAACCTCGTTCCGGATCTTCTCCATGCATTTATGCTTTTGAACGGTAGCGGACCGGATGCTGTTGAATCCAAACCGTTCTGCGATCTCCGGCAGGGTAAGCCGATCATAATAAAAGGCTTTCAGTATATCCATGCATTTCTTTCCGGCGAGTACCAGGTAATCCAGCAGACGTTTTTCTTCCTCCTCTTCCTCCCTTTCTTCTTCCACAAAGCTTTCCACTTCTTCCGGCAAGAGTGTTACGGTTTCGTTCCGCGAGTGAAGCCATAAGATCCGGGTGATGCCTATCAAATAAGCTTTTACCGATGTCCTGACCTGCAGCGATCCAGTTGCATTTCGCTCCAGATAAATGAGCAGAGCATCATGAAAAGCATCTTTTGCTTCTTCCGCACTTCCGCCCATGCGCCTTATCAGCTGCACGGCAGCCGGGAAGGCGTCGCGGTATATCCCGATCAATAGCTCCTGTTCGGAAGGTTTCATGATGGTCCTTTTATGATAAGTGTGTAAAAAGGTAGAACTATCACCAGAAACCGGAAAAAAAAGTTCTGTGGAAGTATTTAATTAAGAAATGTGATCAGGGATATTCAGGCCTTATCCCACAAGGAAAGGTTCCACAGGATACCTGCGGTTCTATAATATTGTTTCTACACTATCCGGATTACCTGATGAGCAGGTAGGCTGCGGTCAATTGAAGGTAGGTAGTGGTGGCCACCGACTGGGTTGAAGAAACGGAAGGAAGGATTAAAACAGCATGAGCCTGTTCTTGCTTTTTCATAGCGATAAATTTGGATCGTTCGATAGTTAATCTGCGGGTTTACAGCCCGATAGCCTACAAGATAAACCACGTTTCCCGGAATTACAAGCTGCGCACCCTCAAAAATTACTAATATTTTTAGTTTTTTGTAAGCTATTGGTCAATCAAAGTGCCAGTATTTGAGGACCTTTGCCGTGTATTTATTTAGAGGCCGTATCTCAGCTAAATCAGCTGGATCTGGCCCCGTTCTTTGACATATTGGACGTGATCATCCTGGCCAGGATGATCACAAAAACACATCGTTTCTGGTGTAGAGGCATAAAAAAACCGGCCGGAGCCGGTTACGTTTTTTTATGTTCCCAACTAGTTGGATGCCCCTTTTCCTACTACTTTATAGGTAGTAGTGGTATTGTTCTGTATAGCCTTATAATAGAAATTGTCCGGCGACAGGTACAGACTTTCATTATTGATGATCACCTCTTTGCTGTTCACGGGCAACTGATTGAACTCGTCACCGATCTGCGGCACGACGGTCTGGGTAACCGGCTGCTGGTCGGTATTATTGACCTCTCCGTATTTGCCCACTACCGTATACAGCACTTCATTGCGTTCATTGGTTCCTTCCTTATAGTAGGTGCCGTTGAATTCATAGAATTTTTCACCATTCACTACCGCTGTAGTGGCTCCTTTGGGCAGACGTGCCACGGATGCCCCCAATGGTGCATCCACTACTTCATATTCATCGTTGCGATCGAGGTAACGCCTGTAGTATACCCCTTCATAATAATAGTAAGGATGACTGCCAATATTGATATTGATGAAGCCCACCGGCAGTATGCGAACACGGATCCCCACCGGTGCATATACCGGCTGATAATAATTGTCGAAATAACTATAGAAGCAGCCACCATTGTAATAGTACGGATAGCCACCAAACCGAATGGAAATATAGTTATTCGGTATTACGCGATACCGGGGCGCGCCTACATACACATACCGGCGCGGCGCATAGTTATAGCGGGCGACCGTATAGCCGGAACGGTAGGAACCCGGGCGGTTATATATGGAATAATTGGTGCTGGAATAATTGCGCTGAATATTGTTGTTGATGGTAATGTTCCGGTTTACCTGGCGGTTGTTGTTCACCACATTGCGGTTGGTAACCGTATTCACGTTATCGGTTCTCCGGAAGGTCGTATTCTGATCCGGGCGAACGCGGTCGGAAACAGAACCGATCCGCGTATCACGCACGCTGCTGTTACCGTTTGCACCGTAAACCGACGAGGAACGGTTGCGATAATCTGCAGAACGATTGCCGGAAGCCTGTCCGTAATTGCGCTGTCGGTCCTGTCCCATATTTCGGATGCCGGTGTTTCCCGAACGTCCTCTATCACCACCATTATCATGTCGTTGCGCCCGGGCAGGAAGTACTGCTGCACCGGTAACGAGTGCCAGCAGCAGAAAAGAGCTTTTTACATACGTGTTCATATGAGTAAGAAATTTAAATAACAGGTTCTGAATCCATACAAAAGTTACTACGAAACCACGTTAATCATTGTTAATAATTGCCGTGTCCGCCTGATTGGACCATCTTTCATGCCAATAGTTTAGTGAGGGCACCCTGAAAGTGAAAGATTCCTGCTTTAAGATTGGGTTTAGAGCTGTCAAACAGCCTTCACCGCTATTACCGGGAACACGATTTCGATACGGCAACCCTTGCCCGGCGCGCTTTCAATTGTAAAGCTGCCATTCATGTTTTCGGCGCGGGTCTTCATATTGGTTATACCGATACCGGTGGAACCGGAACGCATATCGAATCCTTTTCCGTCATCGGCAATCACCAGCGTTATTCCATCATTACTCCGGATGATCTCCACGGTAGCCTTTTGCGCGCCGGCATATTTTATAATATTATTCAGTCCCTCCTGAACGATCCGGTAGATGGCCAGGTGAAGGTCCTGTGAAATCGGGCAGAGATCAATGAACTGAGGCAGGTAATTGATGGTAAGTCTTTTGGTTAGGTTGATGGAATCCACCAGTTCACTGATGGAATCCCGCAGCGAGATCTTACCCAGCGTAGGCGCCGAAAGCCTTTTGGAAATACTACGGATCTCATTGATACAATCCTGAATATACTGAGTGGATTTGACCAGCACCTCCTTATCCTGCACCAGGCCGGTAAGGAACATTTCATTATATAATTTAACCGTGGTGAGCACCTGGTTCACGTTATCATGAAGCTCGAGTCCCAGCTGCGAACGCTGCGCCTCCTGAGCCTTGATGGCAGCCGCCGTAATTTCTTTCTGCTTATTGACCATCTCCTGCTGAAGACGGTCCTGCAGTTTTACGCGGTCGTCTATATTCCTCGCATTCACCAGGATACCCTGGATGCATTCATTTTCCAGGTGGTTGCTGCCTTTGGACTCCAGCCAGATCCAACCCCTGGTTTTATGCAGGAAGCGGTGAACCACGCCATCTGCCTTTCCATTGGCGACCAGGGATTCGATCTCAGAAGCCACTTTCGGAATGTCCTCCGGGTTGATAAAGTCCAGCGCATTTTTTCCCAGCATCTCCTCTACCTGGTAGCCCAGCACCATGGAAACATTCTCACTGACATAGTTGAACCTGGCATTCTCGTCCATGATCACGATCAGGTCGGAGCTGTTACGCACCAGTGCCTTGAATTGCTGCTCGCTTCTTTTCAGCTCGTCTTCCTTCTGCTTTTTTTCGGTGATATCGCGTGAGTTGATCACCAGTCCTCCAATAGCCGGATTGGCGAGATGGTTGGTGACAGTCGTTTCCATCCAGCGCCAGTTGCCAAAACCATCCTTAAAACGAAAAGGGCCTACCAGCATGGTTGTGCGATGCTGCATGTCCTGCAGGGCCTGTGTAACCATAGCCACGTCATCATGGTGAATCAGCTGCAATGCATTCTTTCCGATCAGGTCATCCGGCTGAAAGCCCAGGTGCTCTTTGAGGTTTGCCGTTACAAATAAGTAGTTGCCTTTCTCATCAATGATACCAATGAAGTCGTTGCCATTTTGTACCAGGGT
>DATAHC010000512.1:0-9251 GCA_036263415.1 Flavisolibacter sp. | reverse complement strand
TGATCCTACCAGGTCTACCGCATTGTCAATCAGGATGCCTGTTATCTGGCCATTTACCGTTTCTACTTCACCACCCGTTAGCGTTTGCCTGGCTTTCACACCAGCCAGATCCAGGGCCTTCTGGTTGGCAATGGCTGCATGACCATCGACCCGCGTTAACAGTACGGGGCGGGTGGGAAATAAGGAATCCAGCGCCTTTTTATTGGGAAACTCCTTTACTGGCCAGTCGTTCTGGTCCCATCCACGCCCGATTAGCCAGCCTTGCTGGTGATCAGCAGAGAAGGTCAGCAGCCGCCCCAGGATATCCTGCCAGCTGACAGTGCCGGTCAGATCGGCCGTTTGAAGCCCTAAACCATACCGGTAAAAATGAGCATGCGCATCAATCAGGCCTGGGTATACAAACTGTCCTTTCGCATCGATCATTTGATCCGAAGTATATTTTCCCTTTAAGACATCGGAAGTTCCGGTCTCCAGGATTCTGCCATCCTGAACAGCCATGGCTTCACAAAGCGTAAAGGTAGAATCGACGGTATAGATCTTTGCGTTAAACAGTAATAAATCAACTTTCGGGGAAGTTGATTTGCAGGCGCTCAGACCCATTACGGTCATAGCGTATAAGATTACGAATCGGGCCATAACAGGCAATATTTATTAATTCAAGAATTTCTCCGGATGTTTTTGATGATGGTTGGTTTTATCCTGGTAGGCCTTTGCCGCCTCCAGTATGGAAGCTTCATCATAAAGGTTCCCAATCAGGGAAATACTCTGCGGCAGCCCCCGCTGATTAAAACCCATCGGCATGCAGATAACGGGGTTCCCGCTAAGATTCGTGATCGACAACTGGTTGCCGGCAAAGGTGGGTACAATCACCACATCGTAGGATTTCATAAAGGCCTGCACTTTCTCACATAACTGCGAACGGTAGCGGTTGGCATTGATATATTCCACAGCCGGTATCAATCGTGCCGAACGGAATGAATTGGGCCAGAAATCCTTGTCCTGTCTTTCGACCAGGTCATCCCTGTTCGTTCGCGTCAGTTCATCAAAAGCGGCCGCAGATTCCGCATTGAGAATGATGGTAACCAGGTTCGATGTGTAAATGGCGGAATCCGGAAAGGTCACCGGTACCACCTCAATGCCCATCGATCTGTATGTTTCCAACACCTTCCATTCAGGAGCTTCTTTCGGTAACCTGCTGAAATAGTTCTCGGCATAAGCAAAACGAAGTTTTTTAACATCCTTCTTTTGATCATAGTTGAAGGCATGTTCCACAGCGCCGGCATCTTTGCCATCGGTCCCTTTCAGATAGTAGTAAACGATGGCATCATCTTCAGCACTTCTGCATATAGGCCCTGCCTTATCCAGGCTCCAGCAGAGTACCATGGCTCCGCTGCGGCTTACTGTTCCGAAAGTCGGCCGCAATCCGGTTGCGCCGCATCGTGTGGAAGGAGAAATAATGGAACCAAGGGTTTCCGTGCCAATCGTAAAGGGCAGTAATCCAGCCACTACCGATGCAGCGGATCCGGCGGAGGAACCACTTGAGCCCTGGCTAAGGTTCCAGGGATTTTTAGTTTCCCCTCCAAACCATTTATTATTATAAGCCAGCGCGCCCAATGATAATTTTGCACACAGCACCGCACCGGCCTTTCTCAGTTGGGTATAGACAAAGGCATCCTCATCAATCATCTGGTCTTTGTAGGGAGTGGAACCCCATGTGGTCTTATACCCTTTTACGGCAAACAGGTCCTTCAATCCATAAGGAATGCCATGTAAAGGGCCCCGGTACTTTCCTTTGCTGATCTCTTCATCTGCTTCTCTGGCCTGCTTCATGGCCAGGTCTTCTGTAAGCGTGATCACACTCTGTAATGTATCGCCCCATTTCTTCAACCGGTCCAGAAAGAACCGGGTCAACGCCACGGAGGTGATTTTTCGGGTATGGATTAAAGAGGCCAATTGCTTTATTGAGTAGAAGGCCAGGTCGTTCTTATTTGCAGGCATTTTTACAGCAGCAGGCAATTCCCAGCTAATGGCTTTTTGAACGGAAGGTATTTTAGATCCTGCAGGTGCCGGTTGAAAGGCAAATGGAAAGGCCAGGCTGTTTGGAGGCAGTTCCTTATGCAGACTTTGGTAAATAGTGCGGAAATACTGTATGTTTTCCAGCATGGAATCGGCTTCTGCAAGGGTAAAATCCAGATCGTAAAGAGAAGCGGTTTGCTGGAGCAGCTGAAGGGAATCATTCCGCGTAACCTGCTGCGACTGTGCTTTGCAGCTAAGCAAAACAAGCCCGAAAAAAAGAAGTTTTCTCATATGTGTTGTTGAACAAATCAAAGTAAATCAAAAATGGTTAACTTTTGGCTTGTAAATTAACTGCTATGCGTGGTCCACTATTCTTTATTGCTTTGATTTGCCTCCTGTCCTGTAATCAGAAAGAGCCCGGTGCCAGCAACACTACACTGGCTGCTTATTTCAATTATGGAGACAGCGCGGTCCAAACCGGAGGGGTGCGATTGATCCCGGTATCTACGCCTGTTGGTGATTTTCATGTTTGGACCAAAAGGTTTGGCAATAACCCAAGGATCAAGATTCTTTTATTGCATGGAGGGCCGGCTATGACCCATGAGTATATGGAGTGTTTTGAAAGCTTTTTCCCTAAGGAAGGCTTTGAGTTTTATGAGTATGATCAATTGGGCTCATATTATTCCGATCAGCCTACGGACAGCAGCTTGTGGACCACCGCTCGTTTCGTAGAGGAAGTTGAGCAGGTGCGTAAAGCTATAGGAGCCGATGCCTCTAATTTTTATATCCTTGGCAATTCGTGGGGTGGCATTCTGGGGATGGAATATGCCCTGAAATACCAGGCAAATATGAAAGGACTCATTGTTTCGAATATGGTAGCCAGTGCACCGGAATACGGCCGCTATTCCGTGGAGGTCCTGGCAAAGCAAATGGATCCTAAAGTGCTGGCGGAAGTGCGATCTATAGAAAGCAAAGGTGATTTTTCGAATCCCCGGTATATGGAATTGCTCATTCCTAATTTCTATCATGAACACCTTTGCCGGCTACCGGTATGGCCTGATGCCGTAAACCGGTCCATGAAGCATGCCAACGGGGTCGTGTATACTATGATGCAGGGACCATCCGAGTTTGGTATCAGTGGAAGGCTCGCCACCTGGGACATCAAGAACCGGCTTACTACTATTACGGTACCAACCCTTATGATCGGAGCCAAGTACGATACTCTGGATCCAAAAGCTATGGAGGAGCAAAGCAAAATGGTTAAGAAGGGCAGTTATCTGTACTGTCCGAATGGTAGCCACCTGGCCATGTGGGATGATCAGAAGGTCTATATGAATGGTGTGATTGAATGGATCAGAAAAGTTGATGCAGGAAAATAAAGCGTATCAGACGATAGTGGTTTTTAAATGTTCTGCGACGGCTCGTATTACTTCTTTCATTAAAGCATTATTATGAACGGGTGATACATGCTGGAAATTAAATTCTCCCGCTCCCGTAGACAGTATTTTAGTTCCCGGCAGCTGCTCCAGCAACCGGTCATCCAGGTTATTGAGGGTATATTCTGTAAAGAAAGATGTGGTGCGGACAGACACTACGGCATGGAAATCTGCGTTGTCATAATTGAAATAGATATTGAATATTCGAGCCATGTTTTTCCTGAATGGTGGAGGTAACAATAAAAAACCGTACCGAAAAGATTGAAACCAGTCGTGTGTAGTAAAACCGTGCTCTACTAAGCTACAAAAAATAACCTGCTTTCAAAACTATTTCAGGCGGAATTTACAGGCCATCCAGGAATTGTGCGTGAATATAGTCTGCTACATGAACCAGGTTTTTCGATTGCTCGTAAATAGCCAGCTGCCGGTCCGCTCCTGTACCGTTTTCCAGCATTTTATGAACATAGGAGATTCGCTGTCGTGAGCCCAGATGGTCCACCACATCATCCACGAAATCAAGCAATTCATAGATAAGCACCCTTGTATTGATCTCTTCCTCTTTTCCAAAATCGATCAGGTAGCCATCAATGCCATACCGCCCTGCTCTCCATTTGTTTTCGTTGATCAGGGCACGCGAATACTGGATAAAGTTCATGTTTTGGGAACGCAGCTTGTAGATTTTCACGCAAACGGCCTGAAACAGGGCCGCAATGGCGATCGTTTCATTTACGGTTAAAGGCACGTCGCAGATACGGAATTCTACCGTATTGAAAAAAGGATGCACCCTCAGATCCCACCAGATCTTCTTCGCATTGTCAATGCAATTCGTTTTCATCAGCAGCTTCACGAAATTGTCGTACGCTTCAATGGAATCAAATGTTTCGGGAATACCGGTGCGGGGGAATTTATCGAATACCTTGGTTCGAAATGATTTGTACCCGGTCTGCCGGCCTTCCCAGAAGGGCGAGTTCGTACTCAGGGCATAAATATGAGGAAGGAAATATCGGGTTGAATTGGCGATATGATTGGCCATTTCACGCGACTCCATCCCAACGTGTACATGCAGACCGAAAATCAGGTTACTACGGGCAGCTTCCTGCAATTCATTTACGATCTCATTATAGCGAACATGGTCGGTGATCAACTGACTTTCCCAGTGGCTGAACGGGTGGGTGCCGGCAGCGCCCATTGAAAAACCAAGGCCCCCGGCTATATCGGATATGGTCCGGCGCAGCACCGATACGTCCTTATGCGCTTCTTCAATATCCTGGCAGATATCGGTCCCAACCTCCACAACCGCCTGGTGCATTTCGGCTTTAACTTTATCCTTGATGATCTTTTGCCCTTCCTGCACGATCTTCTGCTCATGGCTTTTCAGTTCCCTCGTTGCAGGGTCCATCACCATGTATTCTTCTTCAATTCCCAGTGTAAAATTCTTGTAATTCAGGTTCGCCATCGTCAGCTATGCTTTTATGGTATGCTATTCAGGATCTTAAGGTTTAGGTGATCAGCTTATTGAAGGCCCTGTCCGCCGGCGCTTCTTTTTACATATTCACCCCAGGTAAGGTTATCCTTTCCCGGCTGCTGCGCCAGGGCACGCTCAATGGCATAGTTCGCCGCTGTTTCCACTACCCATTCGAAATTCTCTTCGCCTACGCTGGTACGCTCTGCATCCGGAGCCGGATTGCCAAAGTCGATGGCATAGGGAACTCCGTCCCGAACCGCCAGTTCTACCGTGTTAAAATCATACCCCAGGTAGTGATTAATCCGAAGGACGATATCTTCCATCAGTTTCAGGCGCTCGGGAGATGGACTGAAATCTGCTGAATAACGCAGGTGATGAGGATTACGCGGTTCGTAAGGCATAATACGCACATGCTTTCCGCCAATACAGTAACAACGATAATATTCGTCAAAAACGATTTCTTCCTGCAGCAGCATTACCAGTTGTTCCGTTTCCTGGTGCTTCTGATAAAATTCCTCTTTATCATGAAGCTTGTATACATTCTTCCAGCCACCGCCCGCATAGGGCTTCATATAGGCAGGGAAGCCAACATAATTAAAAATGCCCTCCCAGTCCAGCGGATAGGCAAGATTGGAAAAGGATTCTGCCTTGGTATCGGTAGGCAGGTCATAGGAGGGGAGTATAACTGTTTTTGGAACGGGAACGCCAACCTGCGTCATCAGGCAGTTGTTGAAATATTTATCATCAGCACTCCACCAGAAAGGATTATTGATAACAGCTGTTCCGGTTACCGCTTCATTTTTGAGAATAGCCCTGTAAAATGGAACATCCTGTGAGATCCTGTCAATGATCACGGCATAACCCGAGTTGAGTCCCTGTGCTGATTTGTCGATACGCACAGGCTCCGCTGTAATATCCCCGATGCCCTTACTGTTAATCCGTTCAATGAAGGCCATGGGAAAGCTGCGCTCCTGGCCAAACAAAATGCCTATCTTTTTCATAATCTCCTTTTGGTTGTGGTTAATGGGATCACACTTTAAAGTACAATTAAAATGAATACGCTGAAAAATTAAATAACCGTAAAATCATGCCGCAGCTACAATTCCGCGAATCCGTTATTTTTGGCCGATGCGCATAGGTGAAAACGACAGCCTGGTGATTGAACAAAGGGCTTTGGGTTCTGTATTCCTGAACAGGATAGTGATCTTTGATCTCTACCTTCCAAAAAACGTGTCCGATCCTGCGACTATGTCGCTGCTCCTGATCAATGACGGACAGGATCTTCCGGATATGCCCTTTGCCGCTATCGTTGAGCAACTGCTCACCTCCGGTCAGATACTGCCTGTATTATGTGTCGGTATTCATGCTTCCAAAGACCGTCGGAATGAATATGGTACGGCAGGGGTTCTGGATTATGAGGGACGTGGCGTAACCGCCAAAGCCTACCAGCAGTTCCTGCTGGAGGAACTGATTCCCTACATTCACGATTCCTTCGCCATTCAGGGCTTTCACAGTAAAAGTATAGCCGGGTTCTCCCTGGGCGGGCTATCTGCATTGGATACCGTCTGGAGCCATCCGGATGTATTTACAAGGTCCGGGGTATTTTCCGGTTCCCTTTGGTGGCGTACAAAAGCGCTGGATGATGATTATAATGACGCGACCGACCGGATCATGCCGCAACTGATCCGCCAGGGGGAGTGGAGAGAGGGTTTACGCTTCTATTTTACTACTGGCTCTATGGATGAAACGGCCGACCGTAATGGAAATGGTATTATCGATTCCATAGATGATACGCTCGCGGTGATCCAGGAATTAAAGGATAAGGGATACCGCGAACCGGAGGATATCCGGTATATCAATTACGAGGAAGGGCGGCATGATGTGGCTACTTGGGCAAAGGCCCTGCCCGCATTTTTGCTATGGGGATGGGGGAGGGAGAGAGATGATGAGTGATGAGTGATGAGTGTTGAGACATCTGATATCTGACATCCAAATTGAGCCATTCAGGATAAATAAAAAGCCCCTCGACTGAGGGGCTTTCTATTTATCTGTAGCGTTATGCTTAGAAGTTCAGGCGTAAACCTAACTGGCTGATCCAGCGTGGGCTGAAGCTTGGCGCAGTGCTGGTGCTGATATTCGCTTCCGACTGAGGCTGGGCTAGTGTCGGTGTGAACCGGTACTGAGGCGTCAGGTTGGTGGCGGAAGTATAACCGGCAAAGCTTACAGTGGCCAACTGGTCGTTGGACAGGAAGTAGGTTCTTCCCCAATCTCTGTTCAGCATGTTGGTGAAATTGAAGATGTCGTAGGTAACCTGGAAGGCTACACGCTTGGAGCCTACTTTCACAGAGAAATCCTGGGCTACTCTCAGATCCACGATATGCGTAAATTTCAGACGGTCGCCATTTCTTTCTGCAAACTGTCCGCGGCGCTTGCTCAGGTATTTGTTGTTCTGAATGTAGGATTCAAAAGCATCTTTCTGTTGCTGCGGCGTGTAGGTAACACCTCCTGTTGTGTTGGACAGGAAGGTCATGTTCTGCAGTTCCGTAGCAGTAGGTACATAGATCAGGTCATTGGTGGTGGTAGCATTGGCCACGTCACGAACCGGGGTGCCGGTACCATATACATAGCTGATCGGGGCTCCGGACTCTCCGGTATATACCAGTGATACGGTAGTTCCCAGCGCATTGTTCAGGTAGTTGAAACGCTTGCTCGCAAATACCACGATACGGTGCCCTGGTGAAAAGTCGGAAGTAGAACGGGTCAGGAAGTTACGTCCGTTAACGCTTTCCATGAACTGCCACTGGGAAAGATTCACAGAGCTGGTTTGTTCATGCAGAACAACCGACTCTCCGTAGCTGTAATTGGCATTCAGGGAGAAGCCTCTCTGGAAACGCTTATCCAGGGTAGCGGTAAAGTTGTAGGAATAACCCTTTGGTCCGGTAGCGTTGCTCAGCAGGATGGCGTTGTCATAAGGATTGCCACCGGTGCCTGTAAGCGGGATCACGTTCGGAGAAGGGTATACGTTCCGGGAGCCGGGTCCTGCGGAAACGGCATTCGGAGGAAGAATGTTGATGTTGGTATAGTAAACCTCGTTGATATTTTTGGTAAAGATGAATTCCATGGAAGTGCTCCATCCTTTGCCTAACTGCTTATCGATACCTGCTGAAGTACGGAATACTTTAGGCAGCTTGAATTCGGAAGCGATCAGGTTCAGACCGCCTTTGCTCAGGGTAATGCCTACATCACCGGCTTTCCACTGGTTGAATGGATCGGAGCGGAAGCGGATAATATTCAAAGCATTGGGGTTCTGGGTGCTGCTCGCCGTGAAGCTACCCTGGTTGATACCATTATTGTTATAAATACCACCAGGCCATACCAGCGGAATACGTCCGGTGAACATACCGGCGCCAAAGCGGAAGGTAATGTTCTCATCAGGCATACGGAAGGTCAAACCAAAGCGGGGAGAAAGGGAAACCGGAATATTCGGTTTCATTCCGGAGCGGGCTCCCTGAAGGTTGTAGTACTGGCTGAATTTCGGAATGGCTACATCATTGGTGAACGCATCCGTTCCGGGTTGGGTAATGAAAGAGAATTTGTCTGCACGCAGGGCAAAGTTCAGGGTCACATTCTCACTCGGACGGAATTCATCATTCACAAATACAGCCAGGCGCAAGGTTCTGAACTTGGCGGCGGCGGCTGTCGTTTCATCAGTGATATTGTCGATCAGGGGATATCCGGCAGAGTAGGATACCGGCTTGGCATCATTCAGAAAATCGGCAACGGAACCATAGGTATAGTTACCAAACGTATTCTGGATGAAAGCATTATATACATCATTCAGCTCATCATCGGTACCTACGGAGAACCCGTGCTTGCCGAAGTTGAAACGGAAGATGTCCAGAAAGTTGTAGTTCTTTTGAGTCAGCAGGTTGATCGTAGAGCTGTTGTCCGGACCAAAGATGATACGGCCGCTTCCATCGTTGATCGATACGCGGGGGAAGGGACTGCCGATAGGACCTCTGTCATCCTTCACATCAGCATAGGTCAGCAGCATACGGTTGCTGGATCCTCTTTTCAGATTGGCTCTCCACTCACCGGTATACGTTTTGGAAGTGGTCGGGAAGCGATAGCCATTATTATAGAAATTGATCGTGCTGGCTGAGCTGGAGCTGGTATTGAAACGTTCGCCATCGTTATAGCGGTAGGTGAAAGACAGCTTATTGCTGCTGTTCAGGTTCCAGTCCAATTTGGCAAGGGCACGATTGGCCTCCACTGTTTCGGGGTTGTTCAGGTAACCACCGGGCTCATAACCATACTTGGTACGTAAAGCCTGG
>DATAHC010000511.1:0-17036 GCA_036263415.1 Flavisolibacter sp. | reverse complement strand
CTCTTTAAACCACAGTTCGACTTTCTGCAGGTGCAGGAACAGGATACGATTGTAGATCTAGGTGCGGCTTCGGGATGGTACGAAGGTGTATTTTCTGCCTATTCATCATTGAGCCAGCTCACCTTTATTTTAGTTGACCTGAATGAGAAATGCTTGTCCGTTTCAAAGGTGGATAGCATGAAGCGGTATTATGAGAGTGTGAAAAAAGCGCCGATAACCAATAAGTTCGTGCTCGTAAAGAATACGCCCGACAGCTTATATCTGCTTCCGGCTTCCTTTAAAAAGGTCTGGCTGATGAACACCTTTCATGAGCTGGAGGATCGGAATGCATTACTCAGGCAGATTAAGGAAGTGCTGCTGCCGGGTGGAGAAATAGTAGTGCTGGATGTAGTAGCGCAAAAACCGGGTCAATTGCATGGCGGCTGCCATAAACCGCTCGCTACACAGGAAGAAATACGGCAGGCTTTTGAACAGAACGGATTTTCCTTTCGTAATGATATGGTAGTAAGATCCCGTAATGGTTTACCGGAGGTGATAATGACAAGGTTTATCAGGATGTAGGCAGAGTAGAGAGTGCGTCGTGCAGAGCGATATTCTTTGCATGAGCGAATTGATGTACTTCGGTAACAAAAGAAAAATTGCGGATCAGATCCTTGATCTGGTTGATGTCCTTGGCAAAGATCCGGTCCTCCTCTGCAAAGCTTACCACGTTACGAACAAGGTCATGAGCATATTCCAGAAGCGCACTGCTCTTGAGCGGCCGGCGAAACTCAATGGCCTGACTGGCACAAAGCAATTCGATAGCCAGGATATATTCAAGGTTATCCAGAACCTGATTCAGTTTTCTTCCACTGATGCTGCCCATGCTCACATGGTCTTCCTGTCCCAGGGAAGTAGGTATGCTATCGGCACTGCTGGGAAAACACAAGGTCTTGTTTTCGGTGACTAAGGCTGCTGTGGTGTACTGTGGTATCATAAAACCACTGTTAAGTCCCACATCATTCATCAGCAGCATGGGCAACCCCCACTTGCCTTCCAGAAGCAGGTAACACCGGCGGTCGGATATATTGCCGATTTCAGCCGCCGCAAAACAGCTGTAATCCAATGGAAGCGCCAATGGCTGACCATGAAAATTGCCGCCGCTGATCGTCTCTTCCGCTCCCAGCACTATAGGGTTATCGGTTACGGAATTGGCTTCCGTTTCGGTTAGTTGCAATAAATGCATCCAGGCGTTTCTGGAGGCGCCATGCACCTGTGGCATACACCTTAGTGAATAAGGGTCCTGTACCCTGCCACAATCGATATGGCTTTGCATAATTTCAGAACCGGTCAGCAACTGCATCAGGCGCTGTGCAACGATTTGATTCCCGGCAAAAGGCCTCAATTCATGTAAGCGGGGATCAAACGGAGCTTTCGTTCCGGTAAGGGCTTCCAAGCTCATTGCGCCGATGATATCAGCCGCGTCCAGACAATTGGCCATACGCTGTACGGCTTTGATGGCAAAGGCAAGAATAAACTGGGTACCGTTGATCAGGGCCAGACCTTCCTTTGGCCCCAGTTGTATGGGCACTAATCCGAATTGCTGCAGGATTTGTTGGGAAGGGTATTTTTTACCGTCAAAGTATACTTCTCCAAGTCCTATAAGCGGCAGGAATAAATGAGCAAGCGGCGCCAGGTCACCGGATGCACCTACGCTGCCTTTTTCCGGTACCACGGGTGTAACCCGGTGTTCGATATGCCATAAAATACGTTCCAGTGTACTCAGCTGAATTCCGGAGAATCCTTTAGCCAAAGCATGAACTTTGGTGATCATCATCAACCGTGCAATTTCTTCAGGTATAGGCTCCCCCACTCCAACGCTATGGCTCTGAAGGATTTTATACTGTAAGGTAGCCGCTGCCGATTCATCGATCTTGGTGTTTGCCAGAATGCCAAAGCCGGTGGTGACGCCGTAAACCGTTTGGTGCGTATCCACCATATGCTGAACGTGTTGCTGGCTTCTGATTACCTGTTCTTTCACCGATTCGCTCAGCATGCCCTGTAAAGAGCCTTCAGCCAGCATTATAGCCTTTTTAACGGTAAGAAATTCGCTTCCGTAGAAAAATGGATTCGTGCTCATATGAGGTCCGAAAATAACTTTTATCTTACACGTACAAGCACCAATTTGTATCCTGATATGGAAAACCTGATTTTTCTTTTAACGGCCTCGCTGGTCTATTACAAGTCAGCCAGAAAATCCCGAAAAGTATTTATTGGCAATACCAATTGCTCCTTCTCCTTTTCAGCTGGTCCGCTGGAATTCGACATCACAGAAAATGAGCAGGGCGATACACTTTACCTGGCAGAAAGCCAGGAGCGCAATGTCTCCTACGGCATTCTTTGCGCAGACCTGCATGAAAAATGGAGCCTGGAGGAAGGCAAGGCCATTCTTTTGAACTATATGGAGCGATTGCAGAAACCCTTTCAGGCGCTGTACAATACCGGTATCTCCGATTGCACCCACTGGCATCAGCAAACGGACTCCTGTACCGTTATGGATTACTGGCAGGACCAGTATCAGCAGGACTGGAAGCTGAAAGGTTATACCAATGGTAAGATCATAGCATTGCTCTATGTAAAAAATATCGGTGACGCAGAAGCCTCCCGGCATGATCATTTCCTGGACAGTTTTTGCTTTGCCAAATAGCCCGGAATATTCTGGATTCTCCTATCTTTGCCCTCCTCTTTCAGGTCCGGTAGCTCAGCTGAATAGAGCAACTGCCTTCTAAGCAGTAGGTCACTGGTTTGAATCCAGTCCGGATCACAATGAACTAAAGCCTTCCCTCCCGGAAGGCTTTTTCTATGGAACAGCTGGCGTGAATTCTGCATAAAATGTATCTATGGAAATGACGCACCCGAATTATGGACTTTCTAAAAGTAAGGAAGAAGGACGCGAGGATGATCAGATGATAAACCCCCTCCCGAGAGCGGTTCTCAGATCCAATACCTCAATATTGCTGGATGGGGAATGGCATTTTTCCCTAGACCCGGATAATAAGGGAATTCAGGAACGGTGGTTCCTGGGGCATTCTTATGAATATAGCGGACATTGGCCCGGATCGATTGAGCAGCATATGCAGTCCGCAAGGATCGAACCGGCACAAAGCTGGACGGATTCTATTGTGGCCTGGTACGAAAGGGAATTTCCCTTACCGGAAATGGCTGTTCATAACGGCGATCCTACAGCACTGATGCAACTGACCTTCGGTGCCTGTGGTTATGAAACCATGGTTTGGCTTAATGGAATTCTGTTGCAGACCATTGAAGGTGAAGAGGTTCATGTTGGAGAATATACCTCCTTTTCCTATGAGCTGAATCCGCATATCCTGAAACCGGTAAACAGGCTTACCGTACGGATTGCCGATACGATGGATGCTGATATCCCGCGTGGAAAGCAGGAGTCACACGTGTATAAAAGAGGTGGCATCTGGTATCAGACCTATACGGGCGCGGTCAGAAGCGTATGGCTGGAAATGGTGGAACGGAACCGACTGCGATCCCGTGTAGGGGTGGTAAGTATTGTGGAAGATAATCTGGTGCGGTTCAATCTGACCACAAGGATCCAGGACCCTGGCTCATACACCTTACGGTTGAAGATTTTTGAGCGGAAACAGGAATCGGAGCAGCCGATTGCCAGCGATGATTTTCCTTTGTTACTGGAAGCGGGTGAAAAAAGGCAGCGGGTGGTACTGGAAATTCCGGGTGCGGAACTATGGTCACCCGAGAATCCTCATTTATACAGATTAGTGGCGGAACTGATCGATTCCCGGGGATATGCCGCCGCCATTGAAACACATTTCGGATTGAGAAAGATAGAAGCCCGCGGTTGTTGTGTGTACCTGAATAACAAATCGGTTTACCTGGATGGGATTTTATATCAGCCGGGAACAGCAACCTATGAGGAGATCAGGCTTCATATGCAGGCTATGAAGGACCTGGGTTGTAACCTCGTTCGCATACACATTGCAGGTGTCGATCCAAGAATTTATAACCTGGCGGATAAAATAGGTATGTTGCTATGGGTGGAAGTCCCCAGCCCGCACCGCTCTACCGCAAAAAGCAGAGCGGCGCATAAAGAGGAATTACTGCGCATGCTGGCCCTGATTGGAACGCATCCCTCGGTAGTAATTTGGAGTTTATACAATGAAGACTGGGGCGCTCAGGATATTGCCACGAATAAAGAAACCAGGCAGTATATAACGGATATGTACCATTATATGCAGATCGCGCATCCCCAGTTCCTGGTAGTTGATAATGACGGATGGCAGCATATATCGTACGAAGGAAGGCTGAAATCAGATCTGCTTACAGCCCATTTGTATACGCCGGATCTGCAGCGCTGGAAAGAGATGCTGGATGCCATCGTAGGTGGTCAGCTTAGTGGGGTGGCAGCTTTTCCATTGGTGGTGGGCGATCCTTTTTTCTATAAAAAACAGGTGCCGCTGATCGTTAGTGAATGGGGTGGTTTTGGATTTTCCGACTATGGCGGACCAGCTGATGATGCCTCAAGGTCAGACCTGATAAAAGCCTATAAAAAAGAGCTGAGAAACCGCTCTATTGCAGGTGATGTGTATACACAGGCCACTAATATTGAGGATGAGGTGAACGGGTTGATAGAGGCGGCTACCGGTAAGTTGAAAGTGCCGGCAGGATTACTTCGATCTGCAGATAAATAAGTGGATTATCGGTATTGCATAAGAATATCAGAAAGACATGACATAAACAAAAAGCCCTGTATCTGGTACAGGGCTTTTTAATAATATAGAGTGATGCTTATAATGGACGGATCCAGATGTTCCGGAAGCTGATGGGCTCACTTTTATCACCATGAGCCTGCAATTTGATGGGTGAGGCTCCATGTGCCTGCTTGTAAGATGCCTGCCCGATATATTGGGTAGGCCCTTTCAGTTCCGTATTGTTCTGAACAAGTACCCCATTGAAAAAAGCGGTAACCCGTGCCGGCGATTTCAAGCTGCCGTCTGAATTGAAACGGGGTGCGGTCCATATCACATCATAAACATTCCATTCTCCGTCCGGACGGCAGGGATTGACCAGCGGAGGCGATTGCTTATAAATACTTCCGGCTTGTCCATTCACATAAGTAGGATTATTATAGGAATCCATGATCTGCAATTCATAGCCCGCATCTCCTTTCCCTATAGACGCCAGGAATAACCCGCTGTTTCCCCTGCCCTGCCCTTCTCCGTTTATATTTTCAGGAACACGCCATTCACTATGAAGTTGATAATCCATGAAGGAGGCTTTGGTCTGAATGTTCCCGGTAGCTTTGTTTACTTTCATCAGGCCGTTTTCGACGGTCCATTTAGCGATACTGGTGGTGTCTTCTGTAGACACCCACTGATTCAGATCCGATCCATTGAATAGTACAATGGCATCTGAAGGAGCTTCCCAGGGAGACTTTAAAGTATTCACGGAAGCCGGAACGGGTTTCCATTGCTCGGTATCCTCTGGCTTGCCTTTTTGCTGAGCCTTGCAATGGAGAAGAGCTGGAATAGCGAGGGTAAGGAGAATGATTTTTTTAGTCATAGTAAGTGAAGTTAAGATGACCAAAAGTTATGAAAATAAAATGGAACGGAAACAGTTCCTTAGCAGCACTCCAATATAGAAATAAATACTACATGCTTTGACGTTCATACAGGTCATTGTCCCTGTCATATTTTCTGAAATCAACACGCGTACGGTCAGTAGAGCGGGAAGGAACCGGGTGTTCATTCCTGTTGGATGAATGGGGACTTCTTTGATTGGGCTCTGCACTTGGCTTAGGACTCCTGTTCGTATTTTCTTCCCTTCTTTCCCTGTTCCGCTGTTCCATATATTTTGATTTGAATAATTAAGGTAATTGAATTTTCAGATCAAATCATTTTTATCTTCTCCTAATCTGGCTGTTTCGCCTTCATCAAGGTCATCATTGGGACTGTGAATGCTGAGGTCGGCATCTTCTGCAATATCATGCTCTGCTTCCTGATGAGCCGCTTCATTAAGCTTACGATCGGAATCGCTGATCTCCTGGCGAAGGGGGTGTTCATGCCGTTGATTATTTTTAGGATGATTCATAAATGATCTTTTTTACAATACCCCTAAATTCTGTGCCGTAAACAAGGCTTATTTTATCTTTACCGATAAAGTTTTCAGCATGCCATTTTTGGAAATACATGACCTCGTTTCAAAAGAAGTGATCAGTGGCTACACTGGGCGGGCCCTGCATACCGGTACTATGACTTTTATGTATTGGGATGTGGAAGAAGGTGCTGAAATGCCTGTTCATTCGCATCTTCATGAACAGATTGCACACGTACTGGAAGGTAGGTTTGAATTGGTGGTAGATGGAGTAAAAAAGATTCTGGAACCGGGTGTCGTCGCGGTTATTCCTCCGCATGTGCCGCATAGCGGCCGGGCTGTTACCGCCTGTCGCCTGATGGATGTATTTCTTCCGGAAAGGGAAGATTATAAATTCAGTTGAAGGGGATCAAAGAAAGGATTTGCTCCAGGTAGTGTTGATCTGTTTCATCAAATTCATTCAGTTGCTTACTGTCTGCATCCAGTACGCCAATAACTTCCTGGCCCTTCCATATCGGCAGCACGATCTCTGACCGGGAAAGCGAGCTGCAGGCAATGTGACCGGGAAATTGTTCAACGTCCGGTACAATCAGGGTCTTTTCCTGTGCCCAGCTGGTACCACAAACGCCTCTTCCTTTTTTGATCCGTGTACAGGCAATCGGTCCCTGGAAAGGTCCAAGAACCAGTTCCTCCTTTTTTACAAGGTAAAACCCGATCCAAAGCCAACCGAATTGCTCTTTCAGGGCAGCTACCACATTGGCCATATTGGCAATCGTATCTTCTTCGCCTTCCAGCAGGCCTTTTATCTGTGGAAGGAGGGCCTGATATTGTTCCTGTTTGGTGCCTTCTGCTACCTGTAAATCTTCTGCCATTCTGATAAAATTAGGCAAAGGTACTAAAAAGAAAAGCTGCCTTTCGGCAGCTTAACATTGTATATGGCATTCAGTGAATTAGTTGCCACCGCCACCACCTTGCTGGCGTTGCTGCATCTGCTTGCGCATTTCGTCAAAAAATTCATTGACAGATTTGATCTGATCGTCTGTGAGAGGAATAGCCTTGTATTTCTTATCACGCTCGGCATCCAGTTCAGCTGTTTTTTTGGATTTATCCTCATCACTCATGCTCTGGTCCATTCTGATCTCTCTGCGCTGGCGCTGCATATCGAAATTGATTTCAATGACCTTATCAGCCTGAGCATCGGTAAGTTTCGTCTTCTCTATTAATTGTGGCTTTACACGTTCTTTCATCCGTTGCATCATAGCAGCCGGATCACCACCACCCTGCTGGGCATTTACTTTAGTGGCGCAGACACTGGCAATCAGGGCAACCAGTACGAATAGCTTTTTCATGGTTTTTTGTGTTTAGGTATTAAAGATATATCCAGGATAGGTTAAGTAAGGTTAAAAATCTATTCTTTTACTGGATTTCGAAAAGCAGCAACTGCGTCTTTTCATCCTTGGAAAAGTTGTCATCCGAAATAAAGAGGAGTGTTTTATGGCCATTCGGTAAAACGGGGCCGAACGTCATACCTTCCACATTGTCAATATAAATTCCCAGTGTCTCAAAGTTCGCGAGCAGCTGCTTGCGGATGGGAACAAATTGTTCCGTATGTAACAAAGAATTCAGGTGCATGACGTCGGTAGCATGGGTTAGATCAGCAAAATATACCTTGATGGTACAGTCTTTCTTTCCGGTAGCAAAAGAACGCTCGAGTATGAGTAAATGGTTGTTGTCGTAGACAAGGATTTCAGGTATGCCGTTTACCTTGAAGGCGCTGGGTGGATTGGGCGCATACGCTACCGGATCGATCCGGTAGCCATATTGCAATAGGGGCTTTTTGGAACCGGCATCGTATTGGATCAGGCGCACCCATGCGGAAGAATCATTGATCCCGGCTCTCGGACCGTCTTCATAAAGCGGCTCTTCCACGCTTACCCATAAATTCTTATAATTATTGGTAAAGCTCAATCCTTCAAATACCCCGTTTCTTCGGGGACCTTTTTCTTCAGCAGATACATGAAGATTGGCAGGGAGCTCAAAACTGTCTTTTACCCTCCCGTTCAAATGGGTGATATAGATGGCCGGATCTTCCAGTATGGTTTTTCCTTTACCGGTAACACGCTCTCCTTCGCTGCTCCAGATGATCGTTTGGTTTTTGGCATCATAACGGATCGATTCAGGATCGGGTACGTGAAAGGAGTCTTGTTTGATATTGGGAAATAGGCTGTCGTTGGGCTGCTTCAGGTAAAAAACATCTTTGAAGTTTAATGATTGTATGCCCGTCTCTGTCAATTCAATAGAAGCTGTATAGAACCGTGCTGGATTGATATCCGAACGGTCGTCACAGATTAGATAATAGAGATTGGAAGTAGCATCATAATCGATGCCCGACAATCCACCTACCTGTGTTCCTTTAAAGTTCATTTTATGGGGCACTTCGTAAGAACCGATAAACTTCAGGGCTGGGAAAACGGACTGTTGACTCTTCTTCGAAAGGGCACAGCTGGTCAACAGGATAACCATGGAAAGGGATAGGAAGCGGAAAAAATACATAGAATCTTATTTTAGTGCCTGAGTTTCAAAATTGCTCCAAGTTTTGATGCTGGCAAAATCAATATAATCGGAACATCAGGTTAAAGAACAAAGTATAGCAGAACATGAAACTGATCATAAACAACCTGGTCCGGTATGGACAGGAACTCGATAAAAGGGTTTTCCTGATAGTTTGCTGCTTTATCTCCTTGTTCATATACATGAATTATAGTTTTGGGATCAGTCAAGCCATTCATCATTTCAATGAAATAGGGCAATATTTCACATGGGTTGGTATTTTTTGTGTGGCATTTGGTTTTCCCTATGGTCTAACCTTGTATAGGAATGGCGAAATAAAAAAGGTCAACCGGAATTTTATCATATTGCTGCTGATCGCTCCTGCGCTGTTCGCCTGGAAAATGTCCTTCGACATCAATCTTCCGGTATCTTCTGACAAACTGCAGAACGTTTATTGGAATCAAGTGCTCTATTGGCCTATTAAAATGGTCATGATGATTTTTTCCTTGTTTCTGATCTGGAGGCTATTTGATAGGGATACAGAATTTTATGGAATAAAGGTCAGGGGTTTGAAATGGAAACCCTATGGAATGATGTTGTTGTTCATGGTTCCATTGATTGTAATAGCTTCTACGCAACCGGATTTCCTGAAAATGTATCCAAAGCTGAAAAACATGGACTTCATGTCAGCTCATGGCCATGCTGGTTGGTACAGGATTCTATATGAGCTGGCCTATGGTACTGACTTTATTTCCATAGAGCTTTTCTTTCGCGGATTCCTGGTTCTGGCCTTTGCAAAATGGGTAGGGAAAGATGCGATCCTGCCTATGGCTTGTTTCTATTGCACCATTCATTTCGGTAAGCCGCTGGGAGAATGTATCAGCTCTTTTTTTGGTGGCATCATATTGGGCATTGTCAGTTACCATACCCGGTCTGTTCTGGGTGGACTGATGGTCCACCTGGGTATTGCCTGGATGATGGAACTCGGGGGCATCTTGGGAAATACATATTTCACATAGCGGAAAATAAGTCCGGTCGGTGAATTGAAGAATTGCTGAAAAATACTGCAGGCCTGTAAGCCGGATTCTGTGAACGAACTGGCAAGCCAGCTCCTACTGCTATCATTTATCTGCTTCTTCCATTACTGGAAGAATGTAGCTGCCTACCCACCCAACGTCGGACGGGCCGCCCTCTAATGTTGGTATACATGGCATTTCAGCACGCAAGGTTTACCCGCATCTATCATTACTGATACATGCTGTGGGCTCTTACCCCACATTTTCACCCTCGCCATTACTGGCAGTAATTTTCTGTGGCACTATCTCGTATCTCAATAACTGAGACAGCCGGCTCTTAACCGGTGCGTTGCCCTGAGCTGTCCGGACTTTCCTACTCCTTTTCAGGAATCGATAGCACAGCCTGCAGTAGGATAAAGTTACAGTAAATAAAGACGGATATGTTTTTGAAATAGCAGGGCTGGCAGAAAAACTATTGTCTCTCCAGGATATAAAGATCCCTGGTTCCATTGGGCAGGTCTTTCCAAAGCCGTAAGGTGGAACCTTCGAATTGATATTGGTAAGATCCGTTGAAGATCAGTGTCCAGTCGAAATCCGCGGTATAAAAACAACTGCTGGTGATATGAAGTTCACTGCCTTCGAATTCATACTGACCCTGGCAAAGGGCCGGATAACGATTGATATCAGAACTTCCGGAATAATGATTTTGTGAGAAATGAAGGCTTACATGGGAACGCAGGGGTATGCCGCTACCAGGCACCTGCCTTTGAAAGCTTCCTTTATAATCTCCTTCCAGATGCGCTAATGGATCCTTCCGGCATCCGGTAACAACGAGCAGGAGTAAAAAAGATGCCCATAAAAATTTCATCGCTGGCTTTTTGTACCTGACAAATAATAGTAAGAATGCGCTGCAGGCTGAATGCTAATACTGAAAGAATATTTCCGTAGCGCCATAGCCAAATGAGGCATGATATTGATTCACAAAGGTTTTCACCTCTTTTTTAAGGCGCAGTAAGGAATGGATCTCATCTCTCAGTTTCCCGCTTCCCACGCCATGGATTACAATAAGCTGCGCCTGCCGGTGCGCCAGGGCCAGTTCATACCATTTTTCAAACTCACGTAGCTGAAGATCCAGTATTTCAGCATTGGACAATTGTTTCCAGGAATCGGTCAGCTTTTCAATATGAAGGTCAACCACAGACCGGGCGGGCTGTAAATGTTTACGGATGTCTTTCAGGCTATAGACTTTTACGCCTTTCTGGGGAGCGGCAAGATCAGCCAGTTCATTATAAGGCTTGTTTGGAAAATGCTCAAACAGCCGGTAGGTAAAGGTGGCCTCTCCTTTCTGTTTAAGCTCCTCGATACGGTCGAAGAGTTGTTTAGGCTTCAGCTTGAGTGAAGCCTCATAGTAATCGGCCTTATTTTTATCAGGTTGCAGAAGGGAAAATTCAAAAGTAAAGTTCGGGCTGTCATTTACATCTTCAAACGGTATGTCATGCAGGTAAAAATCACCGAAGGCATTGATTTCATTTCGTATATCGAATTCGGCCTTTCCAAAAAACTGCAGAAAGTAGCTGAAATTATACGCTTTTTCCGTTCTGTTGATCAGGTGCACCTTCAATTCGGTAACCACATCATCTCCGAATTCGTCTGTTTCAAATTTTGGTAAAAAGGAAAGCCACACCCCGTCTATGACCCTTTCGGTAATCGTTTTTTCTTTCCGTACGTCTTCCACATATTTCTTTTCCTTTCGCGCAGGGACGAGCTTCTTTTCCGTGAAGCGCTTGAAATAGGGAAAGTCGATCTGATCCATATAAGCTGGGAACTTCACGCCTCTCACTTCGATCATCACCATTTTATCGTTGATGATGTCAATCACTTCTCCTTCTTCATTCGAATGCAGCACAATTATTTTATCACCGATCTGGTACTTCATAACATCTCAAAGCTGCAAAAATACTGAAAGCATTATGGAATCGAACGATCTGTAGACTGGGCCTCCAGCCTGGCTTCGCCCGCGAGCTTACTGTTCTTGAATCCGTAGGTGAAGTAAACCACAAGGCCTATCACAAGCCAGATCAGGAACCGGTACCAGTTGGTATGACTTTCCTGCGCCATCAGGTAAAAACAGCTGGTAAAGCCTAATACGGGGATCAGTGAAAAATTCTTGACGAATGATAAGACTGCAATGATCGTAGCTACGATCCAGAAGATACCCATGGGAAAGCCTTCCTTGGAAGTGATGAAGTCCCAGTGCTTCGGAGCATAAAGAACTGTTAGTACAAGGCAGCCGATGAATAATAACGGTATGATATACTTTCCGCTCACATGCGGAACCCTGAATTTGGAGGAGGGCCTGTTCTTTTGCTTCTGTAAAACCAGTACACCGGCACAAACCAGTACGAAAGCAAAAAGGGTTCCGATACTGGTAAGGGAGAGCAGGACTTCAAGGTTCAGGAATAAGGCCGGTATGCCGACAATAAATCCGGTCAGGATTGTGGAAAAGGAAGGTGTCTGGTATTTGGGGTGAATTCGGGAAAAGATCTTGGGTAATAAGCCGTCCCGGCTCATGCTCATCCAGATGCGGGGCTGTCCCAGCTGAAAGACCAGGAGTACGCTGGCGGTGGCAATAATGGCGCTTACGGCAACAATGCCCGATACCCAGAAAAGGCCACGCTTGTCAAATACCTCCGCTAACGGATCTCCGACGTTTAATTGGGAATATGGTATCATACCGGTTAGCACCAGCGCCAGCAAAACATACAGAATAGTACAGATGATGAGGGAATAGATCATTCCCTTGGGTAAGTCACGCTGCGGATCCTTGCACTCTTCAGCGGTGGTGGAGATGGCATCAAACCCGATATAGGCGAAAAATACCGCGGAAACACCTTTTAAGATACCACTGATTCCATTGGGAGAAAACGGCGACCAGTTTTCCGGATGCACATAATAGGCACCCAGTACAATCACCAGGAAAATGACGGCCAGCTTGATCATTACCATGATATTACTAAGCGATCTGGATTCCTTGATCCCGATAAAAACTACGTAAGTGATCAATATAACAATGGCAGCTGCCGGCAGGTTCATAAGTACCCGGATGCCCATGATCTGTGGGGCATTCGTCCAGGCGCGTACCGCTTTTTCAGTCCCGGCAAGGAAGCCTCTCTGTGCGGATACATAATCCATGGTAAGCCAGTCCGGTATATGAAGACCTGCCTTATCCATCAAACCGGTAAAATATTCACTCCAGGAGATGGCTACTACTACATTACCAATTCCATACTCCATCAGAAGGTCCCATCCGATGATCCAGGCGAAGATTTCACCAAACGCCACATAGGAATAGGTATAGGCACTGCCGGATACGGGAACCGTAGAGGCAAATTCCGCATAGCATAACGCAGCAAAACCACAGGCTATGGCGGTAAAAATGTAAAGGAATATTACGCCGGGGCCGCCATTATAACTGGCATTCCCGATACTGCTGAAAATTCCGGCACCGATTACAGCGGCAATTCCCATAAAGGTGAGATCTCGCACGCCCAATACTTTTTTAAGGCCGGATGCATGCCCTTCTGCATCATGCAGCCCCTCTTCGGCTTCTCTGAGAATTCTCGTAATAGATTTCTTGCGAAAAAGTTGATTCGCCATAAGCAGTATTTAAGCCGTTAAAATAGAACAAAATTATTTCTGGTATTCACTAGGTCTAATTTTCCCGGTCAATGAGAAACAGGGCGAGGTCCTGTAAAGGTTTTTTACGTCCGGACAAGACGGCTATGTCCTCCAGGTGTTGCAAGGCTTCCTGCAGATACTTCTCCTTCAGGGCCTGGGCCCAGGCATCTACACCGCAGGAACGGAAGATAGCCAGCACCTGTGAAACCTTATCGGCTTCATTGGTTTTAAGTAATTCATATAAACGACCTTTCTGATCGTCCGTAGCCGTTTCTAAGGCATGGATCAGCAAAAACGTCTTCTTATTGGCAAGGATATCTCCTCCCACCTGCTTTCCGAATTTTTCCGGATCTCCAAACGCATCCAGGTAATCATCCTGCACCTGGAAAGCTAGCCCAAGTTTTCTTCCGAATTCATAGATCAGGTTCTGGTTACGCTCACCGGCTCCGCCCAGAATGGCTCCCATTTTCAGACTGGCAGCCAGTAAAACCGACGTTTTTAAAGAGATCATGTGCAGGTAGGCGTCCTGGCTCACCGCTTCCTGACCTTCATAATCCATATCCAGTTGCTGTCCTTCACATACTTCTCTGGCGGTTTGGTTGAACAGGTTAAGTATGGAAAACAGGTATTTGCCGGATATTTTATTAAGCTGCTCATAGGCCGCCACCAGCATAACGTCTCCAGCCAGCAGGGCGGTGCTTGAACCAAACTTTTCATGTACGGTGGCCATGCCTCTTCGCAAAGGCGCCTTATCCATGATATCGTCATGGATCAACGTAAAATTGTGAAACAGCTCAATTGCAGCCGCTACATGCCAGGCATCGGGTCTGATTTCATCAAAAAGCTCGTTGGCGAGGAGGCATAATACGGGCCGCACACGCTTACCGCCCAGGCTGAGAAAATAACGGTTGGGTTCATACAGACTGGCTGGTTCCTGCGGAAAATGGTCTTTGTGGAAAGAGTCGGCAAATTGTTTTGATAATGATTCGAAAGTCTGCATCAGGCTTCTGGCTTTTTCTTTTTTCTCCTTGGTTTGGCTTTATCTTCTACAGGTTCATCGGCTGTCGGGGTCAACACCCATTCATAATCCAGTTGTCTTTTTTCCAGGCTGGCCGCTATAACTTTTATACGAACCTTATCACCCATCCGGAATTTACGCCCGCTGCGCATTCCCACAAGGCTGTAATCGCTTTCAACCATCCGGAACTCATCATATTCCGCCAGGCTGGTAATGCTCACCATTCCTTCACATTTATGTTCGATGGTCTCCACCCAGAATCCGAAAGAGGCCACGCCGCTGATGACGCCATCAAACTCCTCTCCAATAAAATCACGCATGTATTCAACCTGCTTGTATTTGTTAGCGGCGCGTTCGGCATCCATGGCCGCGCGCTCTCGCTCGCTGCAGTGCTTGCACTTCTGCTCCAGCTTTTTATCAGGCCTGATATTTTTACGTAAAACCTCTTCCAGTATTCGGTGTACCAGGATGTCCGGATAGCGCCGGATAGGTGATGTAAAATGGCAGTAATGCTCGAACCCCAGTCCATAGTGGCCAATATTCTCGGTGGTATACACGGCCTTGGCCATGGTCCGGATGCCTAATTGCTCCAGTACATGCTGCTCCGGCTTTCCCTGGACATCCTTGAGCATGTTGTTGAAGGATTCGGCAATCTTCTCGGGCCCCGATGTATCGAATTTGTGGCCGAATTTCCGGGCAAAGGCCATAAATGGTAGCAGCTTTTCTTCCGAAGGCAGGTCATGCACCCGGTAGGGAAAAGGCAAAGGCTTTTTGTTTACTTCGATCTTGCCTACATTTTCTGCAACGTATTTATTGGCAAGCAGCATAAACTCTTCGATCAGCTGATGCGCTTCCTTGCTTTCCTTTACAACAATGCCAATGGGCTTTCCCTTCTCATCGAGCTTAAAGCGTACTTCCTGGCTGGAGAAATTAATGGCACCGTTATCAAACCGTTTCCTGCGGAGCCGCTGGGCAATATTATTCAGTAATAAGATCTCATCGCTGTAGATACCGGTTTCCTTTTCAATGATCTCCTGCACTTCTTCATAAGTAAATCGGTGGTTGGAATGAATGGCTGTTTTGCCAAGCCAGTATTGTTTCACCTGTCCTTTGGGGGTCATCTGGAAAACAGCGGAAAACGTGAGTTTATCTTCATTAGGTCTCAAAGAGCACAGTACATTGGATATATGTTCGGGCAGCATGGGATTCACACGGTCGGGCAGATAAACGGAAGTCGCTTTCTGGTAAGCCGATTCATCGAGTGCGGTATCAGGCGTTACATAATGGCTGACATCGGCAATATGAACACCAATTTCATAATTGCCGTTCTTAATGATGCGGATCGACAGGGCATCATCAAAGTCTTTGGCATCCAGCGGGTCGATGGTGAACGTTAAAATGCTTCGGAAGTCCTTTCTTTTAGCGATCTCCTCTTCGCTGATCACATCGGGTATCCGTGCTGCTTCTTCCATCACTTCATCGGTGAACTGCAGCGGGAAACCATTCTCCAGGAGGATTTCCTTCATGGCAACATCATTGGTATCCTCAGCATTCAGCACATTCACGATCTCTCCTACGGGTCGCTTCTTGGTATCCTTCTCCCACTCTTTGATCCGTACCACTACCCGGTCCTTATCCTGTGCATTGTTGAAGGCGGATTGCGGAACGAATATATCAGGCATCTTCTTATCGCCCTCGGGTATCACAAAGGCATACCCTTTATTCATTTCCAAACGGCCCACAAATTCCATTTGCTTCCGTTCCAGTACGTCTACTATGGTCCCCTGCTTGCGCTTACCCGACTTCATGGGGTCTACTTCCACCCGCACGGTATCGCCATGCATGGCTGTATTGAAATCATTGGGTCGTACCAGGATGTCGGTATCCAGCCCCTGTACCACAACAAAGCCCATTCCGGAGCGTGTGATCTCCAGGGTACCTTTGTACAAATCAAAATTGGACTCCTTTCTTTTACCCGTCTTCTTTGCATTTTTCCTGCCCATATGATTAGTTGCTTTGTTTGAAATTATCAATAAAATGGACCACTTTGCCCATAAAATCAGTTCCCTGGTGAAAAAGGAATTTAGGCTCTATGGGGATAACGTAAAAAGGCATGCCAGTGATCTCTTCCGTAAACTTCAGTAAGCGCATGGCATCCTTTTCAGTGGTCAGCAGGATCTTCTTCGGTGATTCCATACCCTGGAATCTTTTTTTGATATCCCGCCAGTCGTCTATGGTAAAAATATGATGATCCGTATAATGCATCATCGAATACGTTTGTATGCGTTCTTCGAGGTAGGTCTTTAAGGGTTTGGGATTGGCAATACCTGTGATCAGCAGTACTTCGGTCTGATCATCCAGGAAATAAAAATTACGGTTGGTGATATGATACGGTGTGCCGTAGGAAATACTGCTGAAATAAACGGATTGATGCTTCAGCGGGGCGATCTCTTTTATAAGCTCCTGGCGCTCTTCTTCAGGTAGATGGGGCGGGCATTTTGTTACAACAATGACGTCGGCTCTTTTATAATTGCCTCTGATATCGCGCAGGTCACCGGTGGGAAGAAAAAAATCCCGTGTGAACAGATTCCCATAATCGGTCAGAAGTATGTTGAAGCCTGCGGCTATGGCACGGTGCTGAAAGGCATCATCCAGGA
>DATAHC010000510.1:0-4572 GCA_036263415.1 Flavisolibacter sp. | reverse complement strand
GAAAAGATATTACGCATCTGTCCGCCGACGCTTCCCGCGCGTTACGAAAAGAAGTGCAACTGGTTTTCCAGGACCCCTATTCTTCCTTGAATCCCAGGCTTACGATCGGCGCCGCACTGGAAGAACCCCTGAAACTGCATCAGGGACTAACGAAAGATGCCCGTCGTAAAACCGTGAAGGAGTTACTGGAAAAAGTAAGTCTCCCTGCCACTATGCTTGACCGTTACCCGCATGAATTCTCAGGTGGACAGCGACAGCGGATCGTAATTGCCCGGGCCCTGGCATTGAATCCGGGATTCGTGGTTTGCGATGAATCGGTATCGGCCCTGGATGTGAGTGTTCAGGCACAGGTACTGAACCTGCTCAACGACCTGAAGAAAGAACTGGACCTGACTCTCCTGTTTATATCGCACGATCTATCGGTAGTGCGCTATATGAGTGACCGTATCCTGGTCATGAACCGCGGAAAGATCGTGGAGAGCGGCCTTGCGGATGATGTTTACTACCATCCGCAAAACAGCTACACGCAACGACTGGTAGCCGCTATCCCTAGTCTCTGACATCAAATAAGCCCATACGCTCATCGTAACGGTCCTCACCATTATAAAACCGTGCTGCACTTTTGCGCTTTTTATAGATCGCCTTCTTTAATAATTTCTGTAACTGGTCTTTTAGCGGCTCATCTTCTTTCAGCTTCTGACCGGTGAGGTCGGTAAAATCATAGCTAACCTTCTCCTTTGGAGTTAGCGTTCCCGGAAACCTATAGGCCTTTTGGTCCGCCGGCAAAATCCCTACGGTGCCCAGCTTCCAGCTGTTGTCATTCTTGTTCTGCCGGTATTTGAAGAAGTACACGTAGCCGTTTCTGGATTGATATTGCAAGGGAAGCTTATCCAGATAAACGATTGAATCCGGCTTATTGTAATTGTTGGCTTCCAGCAACTCGCTGCGTGCCAGGTCTACCTGCTTGTTGTAAGCAGTTGGGAAGCGGGACAAGGCTTTCAGTTCCTCCAGGTCCTTATAAAGCTCATACCGGTAGTCATCCGTAGCAGCAAAACCGTTAAGAATAGAATCAGGAACCGGCTTGCCATTTCGCAGAAACAGCATGGCGGTGTTATACCGGAGCCTTTTATCATTGCTGTTCAGCATTTGCCGCAGCAAAGGAGGAACGGCCGCATTGGTTTCCCAGAAAGGCATGAGCAGGGTGGCGTAGCTGGATAGGCGGCTGTTTCCATAATCCTTGCGGCTCTCGGTATCATCGTCTTCTTTATCGCTGGCCTCTTTCTGCGCTTTTTCTATAGACCGGTTCTTCTCATTGATGACCTGTTTCTTCATTTCCTGCCGGGCTTCAATCAAAAGTTTTGGCAGATACATGTCATACTCCTTATAGGTAATCATGCTGCTGTCGACCATGGTTTCCAGAAGACCCATCAGGGGCTTCTCATAATCATTGATATTGATCAGCGGCAGCAGGTCTTTAAAAATAGTTCTGGTAAGTGCCAGTGAATCGGTAAGGTTATCCATAAAGTCCCCGTCGCTGTAGTCATCGTCTTCATCATAATCGCGATAGGAAGCGCGTGAATAGATGGAAGCGGATCTGTCCTCGTCGCTTCCGCTGATATTCAGTACCGGCGGCTCATTCAGCATAATGTCGCGGAAGGTCTGATAGGAAAAAGCCGTTTCCTGTTGCAGCAGGCTTTCCAGCGCCCGGTATTGCATTTCCACCGTATCTCCCGCCGCATAATACAGATCGCGAAGGAACAAGGCTGATTCTGTTGAAGGCATATCGCCCAGCTTGGAGATCATCGCGTTCTTCAGATCCAGGTATTTCTTTTCCTTCCAGGTGAGGGACCGGATCGCTTTGGACAAAGGAGCAAAATCGGTGGAATCAAATTTCACCGTCGACAGGTTCTTCAGTGCTTTTTTATGCTGCAATGTGTCGGCGCTGAAGAATTCCTTAAAGAACAGTCCTGATTTCTTCTCTCTTACATTGATACCGGTTACCGTATCGGAAGGCTGGAAGCTGTCGAAAAATCCTGTAATGAAGGCGCTTGGCTGACTAAGGCTATCCAGCTCGGTAGCGAGGTTGTACCATACTCCATTCCGGGAAATGGTTTTACCCTTGATGATGCGGCTGCTTTTAGGATCGCCCATTTCATAGTCAAATACCTTCATGCCTTTCAGCTCGGACCTTTTTGATTTACGGAACGTCCAATCCTGATCCTCAGTTCTGAAAAAAGTGGAATCTTCCTGTACCGTACTGTCGGTTTCATAATAATAGCGGGAAGGCTTATAAAACATTACATAGATCTTTTCGCCTGTGGTATCGTTGGCGATCAGCTTATCCTTGTAAACGCCATTATCTTCCAGATAGCTGTCTTCATCCTCATTGGCATTCTGATACAATCCTGATGGAAACATCTCCAATTTCTTTTCCTCGTTAACAAGAACGGGTGATGACACGGAAAAGAATAAGGTGGTATCTGTCTGTTGCCGGGAAGGCCCGTAGCGCAATGGTTTTAATGAAAAGGAATTCAGGAAACGTGTCATCTGCGGTGTTTCCTTTTTTCCATTGGCAATCAGGGTATAATAATGCGGGCCCTGGATGAGAAAGCGTACCAGTGCCTGGGAGCCGTCTTTATACCGGTAGCGGGCATCCAGTGCCGGGTAGGCCTGATACCGGGTTTGCCTGCGGGTAAGCTGCTTATCGATGAACTCGGAGGAGCCGAAACTTTCTTCCATCAGGTTCAGGTCGAAGGAATCTTCTTCGGCAAACTTCAGGTTATGGACATCCGTGCGGATCACCTGAAAGGCTGTCTGCGATTCCGGATCAAAAGCGAGCCAGGTTTGACTGGACCGGTTCTTCACCACCGGATCGTGTGGAAGTTCTACTTCAAATCCGCCAAAAGAGGGACTGAATTTTTTCCAGTCCGCCTTAATCTCCTTCAGCTGGATACTGTTGAAAAAAGAAGCCGCTTCCTTGCTGTCCTTCACGTATTCGCCGTTACCGCTTACCTTAAACAGGATCACTTCAAATGGCGTGATGAAAATATTATAATGCTGATAATCGCCGCGGCGGGTCTTATTTACAATATCGAAACCCTTATAGCCATTCTTTGTAATGATCTGTTTGGACAGGATCTTTCCGGGAATATTCTCATACAGCACGCTGTCCACCTTCCGTTGCACATCGGAAAGTGAATGACCCCAGAGGGATGCATTGGTTTGTATACGGGAAACCATATAATAGCTGCCATTGCTCATATCGGCATACTGCGCCTGGTCTACCGGGCCGGAGCCACTGGTAAAACTGTACAGCTTTCCGGGAAGGTCGACCGTATAGAAACCATCCTTGGCCGTTTGTCGGCTAAAGGTTACCGGCACCCTTATCTTTTCAATATCATCCTTATGACGGCTGTCGCGTTCTCCCATTTTCACCGGACGCAGTTTATAGCCTTCGCGCCGAAGCAACTCGATCACGCCCCTGTGACCCGGAAGGTGTGCAGCTCCCACCCCAACGAATAATGCCGCTTTAGTTTTGAGTATGGAATCAATAGAACGGGCCTGGATCTCATTGCGCTTATAAAGGAATTTCTCATCAAAGGCTGCCGAGGTACTGTTAACCTTATTGATGGTATCGAGCAGGTCGAGGTTTCCGGTGCGGTAGGCATCTTCCAGCTTGCTGTAGGAGAAGTCGTTGTCGTCATAGCTTCTTTCCTTCTTGTTCTTGTCTTTCGCTCCGGCCAGGTACGCATCCTTCATCAACGTCATGCTTTCATCGAAGTTTTCTACGCCGCATACTTTCTTATTCCATTTGCGGCCTACCTGATAAATATAGAGGTCGAGATAAGTATCTTCCTCAAATTCGCTGGACTGGTCGGAATTGGTGCGGTACAGAAAGCTGTTGATAATGGAAGGGCTGCTATAGAGTGCCTGCTCCATCAGCTTTTCATAAGGGAATACTTTAAGTGAATTGATGGACAGGTAGTCGCTGGGTGACGCATAACCGGAGCCCCGATAGCCCGAATAGATATTACTTCCTTCCATATCGTAACGGGAGAAGTCTTCCTGCCAGGTGCCCGGATTGGTTTCCAGAGCCACCACATCGGCATTCCTGATAGCAAGGTAAAAAGAATCCGGAAGGTGGAAGACCATTTTATTGCTTACATGCATGGTACCGAAGAGGTAAGACGGGCGGGTGAGTCCCTTACCGCTGATCTCCCAGAGCAATCCCTGGTATTTGGAGGATTTCAATTTAGGCGTTTGAGAAAAGAGCGAAGATGTGAGCAGCACTGCAAAAGCCAACGTCAGCAAAGTCCTCATAAAGGATAATGGTTTAGATGATTACTTGTGGTACCTGAAGATAATATAAAGAGGCTGATAGTGAGAGTGTTCCATAAAAAATCCGGCCAAATCTTCCAAATATCCTATTTTTGCGGCCTTTATACGCTAAATGACCATGCCCGGTGCCGTAAGACCGAGGTCTGGAAGTTAGGAGCAGGAAAGTAGTAACCCACTGGTTTTCAGCATTTCCGACCACGTTCTCTTAACCGGCCGCAACTTACTTCACGGTTT
>DATAHC010000509.1:0-3213 GCA_036263415.1 Flavisolibacter sp. | reverse complement strand
CCTGGCAATACCTTTTACGGGTGTACTGAAGATCATATTTGATCGCGTTGATGGATTGCAAGCATGGGGCAGATTGCTGGGTGATGAAGTACCTACTGAACACACAGGTGTATTATGGCAGAAAAGATGGGACAGAATCTTCAGAAGGATGCAAAAGAAAAAAGCCATGGAAATGGCAGCAGAGCTGCCTGCCACCGAAAATTCTTCACCTGGAACTAATTGACCGCGACTTGGTGCTTTACCTTACGTAGTACCAGAAACGAAAGAATGGCACTGATCATTAATAATACGGAGCCTAATAAAAAGGGAGCTCCTGAGAAATGGATAGGGGCACCCGGCTTAGTGAAATAGGCAAACAGATTGGTCATTACCAGGGGTCCAAATATAGAGGTCAGACTAACCATGCTGGTTAAGGCGCCCTGCAATTCTCCTTGCTCTGTAGGAGGTACATGCCCAGCTAATATAGATTGAAGTGCCGGGCCGGCTATCCCGCCAAGGCAATAAGGCACCATAAAGGCAAACATCATCCAGCTTTGAGTTGCAAAAGCAAAGGATAACATTCCGATGGAATATATTCCCAGGCCAAAATAAACACTTCTTTCATTTCCCAGTTTTGGATTAATATACCGTATTAGGCCTCCTTGTACAATCATGGTCATCGCACCTACAACACCAAGCGATAAGCCTAACTTTTGCTTTGACCAGTGAAACCGCTCCAGATTGATAAAGGTCCAGGTGCTTTGCAAGGCATGAGCCGCTATATAAACTAAGATTAAAGACCCTATCAAACCCAGTACAGCAGGGTATTTCTTCAAATGCATCAGGGAGCCCACCGGATTGGCTCTCGCCCAGTTGAAAGCCCGCCTTCTTTCTTTGGAAAGTGACTCAGGAAGCACAAAATAACCATAGAGCGCATTCAGAAGGGTCACGCCTGCAGCTACGAAAAAGGGTACTCTCAGTCCATATTCTGCCAATATTCCACCTGCGGAAGGGCCAATGATAAACCCTAGCCCAAAGGCTGCTCCTAGCAACCCGAAATTCTGTGCCCTGTTTTCATTTGTACTTACGTCAGCAATATAAGCAGAGGCAGTTGTTATGCTTGAACCGGTAATACCTGCAATGATACGGCTAAGGAATAGCCAACCTATGGTTGGGGCAAAGGCCATAAATAGGTAATCGATACCAAAGCCAAGCAGAGATAGCAGCAACACCGGCCTCCGTCCGTATTTATCACTTAAGTTTCCTATAATAGGGGCACAAAAGAACTGCAGAATGGCATAAGTTACTGTAAGCCATCCGCTCCATACTGATACCTGACTTATATTGCCACCGGTTAGCTTTCCGATCAACTCCGGAAAGACTGGAATAATGATCCCAAGCCCTGTCACATCGATCAGCAATGTGATGAAAATAAAACTCATTGCGGCCTTGCGTGAATGTATCATACAAATGGTCGCTACAGGCAGAAGCTATAGCAGAGCGCAAGTTTACTATATTTTGTGCTTGTGATGCCTTTTTATATATGGGCGTAACTTTCAGGATCAATTAACTTATCTGTAAATTGTTCTATGATCCCTCAATTGCGAGACCATTATAATCTTCTTTTCACTCCCGAAAAGTACCAGGCATTTGTTCATGATATCAGCACTATTTTTCCCGGGCATCTGGAATTCAGGGTAGCAGAAACGCCGCTATTCGTGCCGAAGGAATTTACAGATAAAATGCTCCAGGCTTGCGAAAGCATAATCGATGTGATTATATCACCTGCCTACCAGGAACAAAGCAACAGGGCTATACCGGAATCCCTCATCGTTCCTGATCAGGACACCCATCCGCATTGCATCGCCTTCGACTTTGGTATTTGTGTGAATCAACAAGGCGGATTAGAGCCTCAATTGATCGAGATGCAGGGTTTTCCCTCACTTTTTGCCTGGGAAGTACTTCTTGGAGAAACGCACCGGAAACACTTCTGGTGGCCTGAAAATGTCTCCGATTACCTGAATGGTTTCACAAAGGAAACCTATCTGGATCTTCTGCGAAGATTGATCATTGCAGATAGCCCCGTTGAAAATGTGATCCTTCTGGAAATTCATCCGCATAAGCAAAAGACAAGAGTAGATTTTTATGCTACTGAAAGCTTGTTGGGTATCAAAACCATTTGTATCACAGATCTTATAAAGGAAGAAAATAAATTATTCTATCAGGATCAGAAACGAAAAATCCAGGTAAATAGAATTTATAATCGTGTCATTTTTGATGATCTCTTTCAACAGTCAAAAGAAGTACAGGAAAAAGGCAAAATATTTCAGGAGGAACTTGAAGTTACCTGGGTGCCACATCCGAATTGGTTTTACAGACTCAGTAAGTTTACGCTTCCGTTTATCAGGCATCCCTATGTTCCTGAAACCAGATTCCTGAATGAAGTGACATCCTTACCGGTGGATCTTGAAAATTATGTAGTCAAGCCCTTATTCTCATTTGCTGGCCAGGGGGTTATTATTGACGTCACGAAAGAAGCCGTCGAAAAAATAGCTGACCCTGCGAACTGGATCATACAGCGAAAGGTGCAGTATGCAGCTGCGATCAAAACACCGAACGAGCCTGCTAAAGGAGAGATCAGGTTATTCTTCTTCTGGGAACCTGGTAAAGAAAGGCCTGTTGCTGCACAAAACCTCGCACGGCTCAGTAAAGGAAAAATGGTCGGTGTCCGTTATAATCAGGATAAGGACTGGGTTGGCGGAAGTTTTTGTTTATTTGCTGCTGAATAAAAAAACATGCAACAAAGTTGGGCAAAAAGCTTTCTTACCCTATTCCTGGCATTTCTGCTGCAATCTGTAGAAGCGCAGCAGTCCGATAAGATAGAAACCGACCGTCCGGATCAGACAGAAAGTCCTTATGTAGTCCCGAAGAAATGGCTTCAATTTGAATCGGGATTTAATTACGAAAAGGATAAGGAAGGCTACAATACATTTGTACATCCAACTCTTTTAAGTAAGCTGGGCTTGTCCAGCCGATTTGAGCTGCGTTTGATTACCGAAGTTCTTACGGTTCAATCGCCACCCATAATCCCTTTCGGAACGGTTTCTCAAACAGGCCTGTTGCCGGTTCAATTAGGTGGTAAGATTGCCTTGTTTGAAGAAAAGGGAGCCCGTCCTAAAACCTCCCTGATTTTTCACACTACGATCCCGAAAATTGCCTCCTCTAAATTTCAGC
>DATAHC010000508.1:0-4148 GCA_036263415.1 Flavisolibacter sp. | reverse complement strand
AACTTCAAGACCACCTTCAAAACCGTATCCGAGCTTACCGATGTAAGCGATGTAAAGCACGTAATGGCCAACACCACCAAGGACCTGATCAACTATGAGCTGCGCCGGAAAATGCGCCAGGTGGGCGTGCAGGTGCAGGATATCGGCACCTTCCTGTGCTGGCAGACCTATGTGGATGATCCGGGATCGGATCTGGGCATCAGTAAGCTGATTCACATTGCCAAATCACCCGATCTGGATGGGATACCGCAGCCCGAGCAGGTGCCGACCCTGCAACCGTTTACGGAGGATAAGATGATCACCATACCGTTCATCTCCGTGGCGAACGGGGCCGATAAATCGGGTGAGGTCTATTTAGACGGCGTGGAGCAGGATAACTCGGAGTATCACGGTGACCTGGAAAAGATCCAGTGCGATTTCCCGCAGGAATTCGTTGCTCCCAAATCCAACTATATACTCCGCGATATCGAGTTCGACCCGCAGGGCAAACCGGTGGAGATCACGAAGACCGGCGATATCCAGAACAATAACGACAAAGCTTCCTTCATCCTGCACCTGCACATGGCGGACTTCAAGGGGAAGGATAGCATCGAGGTGAAACTGACCCTGCACTGGGCGCCGACCGATGCGGCGAATGAAGCCATCCGGCAGGAGAACGAGCAGAAGATGAAAGAGCGCACCGAACGCGAAAAGGCGGAGTTTGAAAAAGCCTATGTGGAGAATGTGCGCGACCGGGTGAACAAGGCCTCCGCCATTACGGCGCGCAGCGCAGACGACCTGCGCGAGGAAGAGCGCATCGTGGTGTACCGCAAGCTGGTGCAGGACATGCTGATGAACACCCTGGAGCAACCCGACGACCGCACGCGCCATGTGGTGGCGGAACTGATCAACTCCATTTTCGATGTGGACAAGATGCTGTACTTCGTGGCGCCGGAATGGTGGCGACCCAGGCTGCACCGCAGCAAGCAGCAGGTGGGCGAAACACCGGTGCGTCCCAGTCGCGACGACATTCATATCGCCACCTCCGGCGTGCTCGAACCCGTGCGCACGGCACGGCGCAACCTGAACGGGCTGTTTGTGAATGGAGGCACGCGCATCACCAATGCCAGTCCCACGCCGCACAGCAATGTGCTGAGCGCTTCAACGGTGGGCTGGGGCGGGGTGGACGATGCCCGGAGGGATAATTACTGGATCACGGAAGATTCGGAACCCGCCCGCCTGGGCAGCTCGCTGGGCTGGCTGCTGCAGCTGGATGGCGACAACCTGCGCAATGCCTTCCTGAATGCGCCCTGGGTGAAGGCCGTGATCCCCATCCGTCCCGGTAAGGAGGAAGCCGCCATCAACTGGCTGAAAGGGGTGGAAGGCATGAACGGCATTACCGACGATGTGATCTACCATGCCACCAACCCGCAGGAGAAGGACAGCAACGGGCAGCCGCTGGAAGGGCAGAAGATGATCGACGTGCTGTACGACCTGGCGAAGAAGATCAAAAATAAATACGAGGAAGGCATCCAGACCGGCACCTATCCGAAGCAGGAGGAGATATCGGATCCGCAGCTGGCCGACGATGCCAATACGGTAACGGCCACGCCCATCGACCGCGTGTATGAGCACGGCTTTTACCCGCTCACCGGCAGCTTCCGGGTGAACGTGACCGGCAACTACGAAATCTTCGACCAGTGGATCGAGGTGTTGCCCACCGACCAGATCGTGCCGGTTCCCGTTACCTACGACCCTAAAACCGGAAGACAGATCTGATATGGCACTCAAAGACATCAGGGTAACCTTCTTCTATGCCGATGAACAGATCTTCGACCTGGTCAAAAAATGGCGCACCCGCCTGCGCCTGATAAAATGGGCCGATGAATTTTACAAGCGCTTCGGCTTCAAGATCGATGAATATCCGTTTCCGTATAATGAGAAGGCGTACCGCAAGGATTTTTCATTTGCAAAGAGCAAAGGCATCCGGCCGGACTATACAGAACGGTTGAAAATTATGCATCTGAGAGATGCGTTGGTATTACAACATGAAACGTTGAAGAAAAAGTACGAGGAATTCGAAAATTCGCCACCCGCTGATGTAGCAGAAAGAATAAAACAAAAGGAGGCGTTGGATAAAGAATTACATGAAATTGTAGATAAGTCTTTTGAAATTCAGGCTTTATTAAATAATCAGGGAGAGTTTGAAACGCAATTCCGGGTTTTGCTCCAGCTTAAAATGCAAAATCCAAAAATTGGCGGAACCAAACCACGGATCCCTGTGATATTTTGTGAATTCATCAATAACTGGGAACTATTCGACTCCGATCCCGTAACGGGAGAGACCTTGAAAAGCGAAGGCCGTTTGGTCCATCTATTGGTATGGGGTATGGCTACCATTGCTGGCCTGGATCTGTATACAGGTCCTCTTATACTTATTGATGTGAAACGCATGATCAAAAGCATGGAGTATGCTTTAGCACATGAACTGGTTCATGGAGCCGGTAATACTACTGCAGACAACAAAGGCACTCGTGGCAATATCATGATCTATGCGGATGCGGAAGGCAAGTCGCCGGGCGACGTGAACCTCGAGCCTTCGGATAAGGCGAAGATGGAGGTTGCTTTTTTTGTACGGTAGAAATTAATATTATAAATTATTGTTATCTTAATAATACCAAACTAACGTTATGCGGTATCTGCTGCTGATTCTGATGGTAAGTAGTGTGCATGCTTCTTATTCACAGGACAAACATCCCCTTAGGCAGGGTGAAGTGAACCGGGTGCTGAACAAGGCCTTCAATAAGCTGGTATCGGGCAACCCCAATCCCGGTGAAGTTGCCAACTACGCTACACTGGATCCCGTAAAGGGAACCTTCAATGCCAAAGGCACCATTCCCCTGAATGCCGGCATTCCCAAAAGATACCGGAATAGCTCTTTGGAAGAACAGCTGGGAAAGGATTCCGGTTCCATTTCCTATCTCAGCTTTTCGGTGAGCGGTGGCCTCAACGATCAGAACATCGGAACCCTGTTCTCCAACTCTTCCCTCAACACAGGCATTAACCTGGGCGTGCAATACAACTTCCGGCCGGGCCATCCTTTATTCTCCTATCAAAGCGAACGCTGGCAAAAGCTGGCGGCCGAACGCGATGCCTTGTTCCGTGCGCATACGGCCGGTCGATTAGCGGTGGAGCGGGCGTATAACGATTCGGCGGTGGCCAAAAACCTGTACCTGCTGAACCTCAAACTGACTACCTCCGAAACCAAGCTGGCCAAAAAACAAACGGAACTGGACCTGGTGCAGAAGACGGTCGACTCGCTGGGTACGGGCATCCGGCTTCGTACGGGTTTAGGCGATACCCTGCAAACGCTGGTAAGCGAACTGACGGGCTTGCAGAATGAGGTGATGACCGTGACGGCGGCCCGGGATTCCGTTCGCACCATCGATTCCATCCGCCTGCTCGATGCCCCTCAGAGAGCCCTGGCCTTTGGTATCAACAGCCGGAAAGTGCTGCTGATACAGGAGATGAAGGATAAGCTGAAAGACAATTATGATACCTTACTGGCAAAGGCGGAGCTGCTGAAAATACAACTGGTATGGTTTACGATCTCCGGGGGCTACTCCCGCCAGTCTTTTTCGACCTTCGAAGCCAGCCTGCCTTTTACGTCCCAGATCGGTGACGGACGCCTGGATGGCTACAATTTCGGAGCCGCGGTCAATTACCTGAGCCAGAACCTGCTGCGCCACCGCACCTTCTTTCTCAATGGCGGCGTTTCGCGCGTACGCGGCAGCAATCTTTCCACGATGAGCACTACGCTGATCGAACAGGCGCGCGCGATCAAAAGTGTTACTGGCGATACCGTGCGCACCCTTACCAACAAATACAACGCCTATACCAAACCGGTAGAACCCTACATGCTGTGGAACCTGTCCGTACATGCCTACTACGTATTCGGAAAAACACCCAGCGGCGTTCACCTGTTTCCTTCCTTCGACTTCAGCAAGGATAAAAATACGGTAGCCAACCTCACCCTGGGTTACCTGGTCTCTTTTCAGAATACCAAGGACAAGACTGTTCTGAATTCGGAGTTGTACATCCGGTTCGAGGACCTGTTTCAGAAAGAAGCGGCAACCCCTTTTCACCGGCGCAATGAGATCGGCCTTTCC
>DATAHC010000507.1:0-8144 GCA_036263415.1 Flavisolibacter sp. | reverse complement strand
AGGTAAATGAAGGCCGGCAGCTGAATGCCGGTAATTCCCTTCAGATCGATGGTAAGACCCTTTCCCTTCAGAAAGAGTATTTTCCGATGGTTTACAGTCCGAATCTCAAATTGGAGGCACTTCCCTCGCTTTCACTTCAGGAACCCGAAATGCCCTGGTTCATGGATTTGAAAGAGCTGCTGGAGGCAAATGCGCAAAACCCTCACTTCGATGTGTATGATGCGGTGCAGCAAAAAGCCAAAGACGTAGCTAAAAAAGGCGCTACTGCCTTATTCGTTTATAATACCGGAAACTTTAAGGATGGACTTTCCTTTGACGGCGGAGACCGTTCTCCTGTACTTTCCATTCCGGTGATCTATATTTTCAGAGAAACCGCCAGGCGTTACTTTTCCGATCAGTCGGCCATGCTGGATATTAAACTGGTAACGGATATAACCGAGAAGAAACGGAAAGGAACGAATGTGATCGGATTCATTGATAACAACGCAGCCAATACGGTTGTATTGGGAGCACACTTCGATCACCTCGGATATGGTGAAGACGGCGGTTCCAGAGAAGTGGAGAAGAAAGGCCAGATCCACAATGGTGCCGATGACAACGCCAGCGGTACGGCGGCACTGATCGAAATGGCGAAAGCATTGAAAAGCTCCAAAACAAAGAACAATAACTACCTGTTCATAGCCTTCTCCGGGGAAGAGCTGGGCTTATATGGCTCCAAGTTCTTTGTGGAACATCCTACTGTAGATCTGGCCACCATAAACTATATGGTGAACATGGATATGGTAGGCCGCCTCAACGACTCCAGTAAAGTGGTGACCGTAGGCGGCTATGGTACCAGTCCTGAATGGGGTGCGCTCTATACCCAGCAGGGCAAGAATAAACTATGGACGAACGATATGAGCTTCCGGTTCGACTCCAGCGGTACAGGTCCCAGCGACCATACCTCATTCTACCTGAAAAATATTCCCGTGCTGTTTTATTTCACCGGACTGCATAGTGACTACCATAAGCCCACGGACGATTACGATAAGATCAATTACACCGGGGAAATGAATCTCATCAAACACATTCTAAGCCTGGTGCAGGCAGAAGACCGCATGAAAACCAAACTGGCATTCACTAAAACCAGGGAAGCGCAAACAACGACTTCCGCCCGCTTCAGTGTTACAATGGGTATTATGCCGGACTATACTTTTTCAGGTACCGGTGTGCGCGTAGATGGCGTAAGCGAGAACAAACCTGCTCAGAAAGCCGGACTGAAAGCAGGGGATGTGATCACGAAGCTGGGCAACCTCAGCATCGTTTCACTCGAAAGTTATATGCAGGCGCTCGGCACCTTCAAAAAAGGAGAAAAAACAACGGTTATTTACAACCGAAGCGGACAAACCATTTCAACTACCGTAGAGTTTTAGTATATTAAACAAAGCTATCGTTATGAAACTCGTTCTCGATACCAAAGATCTGACAGATGGCTTCTTCGAAGAGACCAGGCTACTAGGCATTATGGCGCCTATGAAAGACTATCAGTTCTGCTGGCAGTTGAATAACCTGCTGGGCATCGACTTTCGCATCAATAATGAACTGGAGATACAGTTAACCAAAAAGAGCCGTCACTATTTCTTTGCGGTATATGAATATCCCGAACCGGCTACCGCACTGGTTCACTACCTCTATAACAATCAGTTTGACGGTGAATACCTGCTTCCGGAATTCAAGCACCTGGATTTCCTGTGGCTCCTGAAAGGCGACCAGGTAGCCGACGATTCATTCAATCAACTGTCTCAATCCATTCGCGGATTAAGCGGTGTGCAGCTGGTGGTAGAGCTCACCAACGAAAAAATCAAGAACAAAGAGCATCTGGTATTTTAATACGAAACGGTAAAAACAGCATTATGGAAAAGCAATGGGAAGAAAAGGAAACTGCCCTCTATAAAAAATTCACCTTCAAAGACTTCAGTGAGGCTTTTGCGTTCATGACGCGTGTGGCCCTGGCAGCAGAGAAAATGGATCATCATCCTACCTGGACCAATACCTGGAACACGGTTGAGATCTGGCTGTCCACGCATGATGCCGGAAATACCGTAACGGAGAAGGACAGAAAATTAGCTACCCTTATCGATTCCCTACGCTGATGCAGATCACTGACACCGTACTCATGGTAAGGCCGGCTGCTTTTACCTACAATGAGCAAACAGCCGTTACGAATACCTTTCAAAATCAGCCTACGCTTTCACCGGCGGAACTCCATCAGAAGGCAGTGGAACAATTTGACAAGGTAGTCGGCCAGCTCCGCGCACAGGATATCCGGGTGCTGGTGATTGACGACACTCCCGATCCGGTAAAGCCCGATGCCCTGTTTCCCAATAACTGGATCGTCACCAATCCTAATGGACTGATCAGTCTCTTTCCCTTACAGGCACCTAACAGGAGGCCTGAAAAAAGAGAGGCCATTATTGATGTGCTCCGGGAGCATTTCCTGGTATCAGATTTTCACGACTGGTCGGAATATGAGGCTGAAGCTCACTATCTGGAAGGTACCGGAAGCATGGTGATGGACCATGAGAATAAGATCATTTATGCCTGCCAGTCGCCGCGAACCCATGCCGTGCTGGTAGAAAAGTATGCTGCAGCCAATGGTTACCGGGCCCTGGTGTTCGATGCTGCGGATGAAGCCGGACAGCCTATCTATCATACCAATGTGATGATGAGTATCGGCGAGGGCTTTGCCGTACTATGCCCTAAACTGATCACTGATCATATAGAGCGTATTGCGGTGGCCCAGTTGCTGGAAGCTACCGGTCATGAGAATATTTATATCGAGCCGGAGCAGATGAAGTGTTTCGCCGGTAACCTGCTCCAGCTTAGAAATACAGAAGGGGCACGCTTCATTGTGCTTAGCGGGACAGCACTGGATAGCCTGCCATCTGAAAAGATAGCAGCCCTGGAACGATACGGCACCTTACTTCCTGTAGATGTTTCCGTGATCGAGCAGGTAAATGGCGGAAGCATCCGTTGCATGCTGGCCGAGATCTTTTTGCCGGCGCGCTGATCACACCACCTGGATGGTCTTTTCTCCAGACGCTTCCAGCTGGCCTATAGGTTCTGTAAAATCCTGAAGACCATTGGCCTGAAACAGGTGCTGCACTTCGGGCAGTGCCGCCGGATCGATGCTGATCAGCAGTCCACCATTGGTTTGCGGATCAGGCAGCAGATTAAACGCTTCCATAACATTCACACCCTTGGCAAATTGAACACGGGCGCTGTAGCTGTTCCAGTTCCGGAAGGTAGCATCCGGAAGGGTCCGGAGTTTCAGGTACATATCCACTTCAGGAGCTTTTTTCAATGAGGCATAAGTAAGGCGGGCACTCAGACCGCTACCTTCTGCCATCTCAATCAAATGACCAAGCAGACCAAAACCGGTAACATCCGTCATTGCATGAACGCCATCTATCCGTCCCAGCTTCATACCGATCTTATTCAGGCTGGTAAGTTGTTCAATCAGGGCTGCGTAATGTCCGGGTTCCAGCTGTCCTCTCTTAAGCGCTGTGGCCAGAATGCCCACCCCGATCGGTTTGGTCAGCAACAGTAGATCGCCTTCTCGTCCGGAATTATTCTTCTTGATGGAATCTACCGCTGCGGTACCGGTAACCGCCAGCCCGAAGATCGGGTCCTGAGAATCGATGGTATGCCCTCCTGCCAGTGGAATACCGGCCTCTTTACAAACAGCGCGTCCACCCTCCAATACTCTTTGCGCCTGTCCCGCGGGCAGTTTTTCAATAGGCCATCCCAGTATGGCAATAGCCATCAAAGGGGTGCCCCCCATGGCATAGACATCGCTGATGGCATTGGCCGCGGCAATCTTTCCAAAATCATACGGGTCGTCTACTATCGGCAGAAAGAAGTCGGTGGTAGAGATCACGGCTGTTTTGCCGTCCAGTGAATACACCGCCGCATCATCGCTGCTCTCGTTTCCTACCAGCAGTTCCTTATAGAGCGGTTGTTCACCGGTTTGTAAAAGATCGTGCAATACCGAAGGAGCGATCTTGCAGCCGCAGCCTCCCCCTTTCGAATAGGAGGTCAGTTTAATAGCTTCAGACATAAAATGCGTTATTTCTTTTTTCGTTGGAATAATATGGCTGCATTGGTTTGCAGATCGGCACTGAAATTTACCTGGTATGTTTTATCGGCATCAGTGATCACCAGCAGGCCGGTGTTCGGTGGAATACTACCCAGGTTCTCTGCCACCAGGATAATCTCGATAGTATCCGTATCGGGTACTTTAACCGTTTTACGGGTAGCGGTAGCGGTTAGCCGGTTATTGAGCAGAACGGTCTCGCCATTCATATAGACACTGATGGAATCGCCGTCGATCACACCATTATCGTAAAAGGAAAGGATCAGGCTATCGGAGGTGAGTACGAGGGTCTGCTGTAGTTTTTTGGTTCGTTGTTCGTAAGGGATCTTTACAGGGGTGCTCGCTACAGGGGTAGCGGCCGGCTCCTTCTTGATCTTTACTTTGTCTTCTTTCACCTTTACTTTGGTAACAGACTGGTCGTAATGCGGCTGGCTGATCAGGTTAAGCTCTTTCAGGTGCCCGATAAGGGAAGAGCGGGTGCTGTCATTATCCAGGTGCATGGCCACATCTCCGCCGATAGAATAGTAAATACGGGTCTTTGTGGTCTGCCATTTTCCATTAGCCGTTCTTAAAGTATCCTCATTGGTCAGCTGTATATAGTTGATCTGATGTACGCCTTTATCCGGCCGCTGAGGAAAATTGTTGAGGATCATCTTATCGTCCTCCACTTTCAACTGGCCATTCTCCCGTGTTGCTTTTACGCTTTTGATACTATAGTAAAACGTATCGTTCCTTACGAAAGTAGTATAGGAGTAACCCGTGATCTTATCACGGTATTCGCTCAGGGCCAGTTCATAGCGCTGCACGTTTTTCGTGCTGTCATTCACCAGTGTACCGGAATACAATCCGGAAACCACCTGGGCCGAAGCGGAAAAAGACACTGCTGACAAAATAAGTAATAGAAGGTTTTTCATATGGTTTGAGGTTGCGTAAGCAATAGTTGGGCATTTTCGGGTGAAACGCGATTGGCCTCGACCCTTTGTAATAACGAATCTACTTCTTTCCGATTATGCAGGCCCTTTAAATAAAGTTTATCGTAATACCGGAGCAGGATGCGAAAGGCGGCTTCCAGTTCACCTGCCTGAATATGCTGCAGGGAAAGTTTGGTTTCCAGTGGACCCAGCCGCTTCGAGATGCGCTGAATGCTTTCTTCCAGCTGCACAGGATCTAAAGCGCCATATTCTTCCAGGATATGCAGCAGCCGCTGTTCGAAAGGAATATCCAGGAAAAAAAGGGCCGACCGGCGCATGGTTTCCCAGAAGGGTTTAGGAATATTAACGGAGCCGATCCGCTGGCTTTCATCCTCGATCCAGACAGGCGTGCCGGACTGCCTGCTGATATGGTATAAGGTGAGAGCCAGACTATTCTCGAACTGCTCCTGTGAAGGTTGTGGCCCTATTCGGCCAAAAGCAGAGCCTTTATGATTGGCCAGGGCTTCCAGATCGATCACGGAAGCACCTCTTGACCGCATTTCCTTAAGCGTCTCTGTTTTTCCCGACCCCGTATAGCCACCCAACACAGAGAGCTGGTAAGGCTGGCCCAGGCCCGTAAGGCACCAGTTGCGAAAGGCTTTATAGCCGCCACTCAGCACCTTCACTTTAAAGCCATAGAGATCCAGCAGCCAGGCCACTGCGCCGCTTCGCATACCGCCGCGCCAGCAGTAGAGAAAGACCGTTTTGTTTTCCGGTTGCAGTTGCTCAACGGTTTCCACCATAGACCGCATCTTCGGTCCGAAGAAGTCCAGCCCGATCCGGATAGCCTTTTCCCGGCTCTCCTGTTTATAGGCGGTTCCGACAACGCGCCGCTCCTCGTCGGAGAATAAAGGCAGGCTGACAGATCCCGGAAAATGTGCATGATGAAATTCGCCGGGTGAGCGCACATCCAGGAGCAATCCCTGCTGCCGGGCAATGAAATCATTTATATGGTACCGTTCAATGGCCAAAATGTAGGTATGCTAAATTAAAATGCCTCCCGTAAAGAGAGGCATTTTATTCAGTAAAAGAGGAAGAATTAATTATCCTTGATCTTTGTGGTATCCTTATCTGCCTTGATCTTTTTGTCGTCTGTTTTGATTTTCATTTCCCCGTCTTTATCTACTTTGATCTTGCCATCTTCACCCTTGACCTTTATATCGCCATCATTTTTCCACTTCACATCATAATCCACCCAGGTGTTATTGTCTTCAAACATCAGTTTATCATTCTCCATTTTGGCACGGCTTAATCGGGTACCTTCCGCATCATACACCCACCAGTCATTATTGTCCACTGTTATATAGCGGGTGATCGGCTCGCGTGTATCGGCATTCATTTTCTGTCCGGTAGTGCGGTCTACAGAGATCTTCACAGGCTTGCCGGTGCGCACATCCCTGTAATTACCGGCGGCGCTGTTGCGGTCAAACTCGTCGGCCATAGCCGCATAATCGGTTGTAGAGGAGTTGGTAGTGGTAGCGGTACTGGTCTCCGTTGTGGTGCTCTTGCTGGTGGAATCCGATCCTGCGGTAGTGTTGCTATCACTGTTGCAGGCCGTGAATCCTATGCATACGGCAGCTGTCATAAGGCTGAATACTACTTTCTTCATGGTTAAAAGTTTTATCCAGTGACGTATACAAAAATGAGACCGATACGAGGGAAGCGGGCTTAGCCGTTCATGGAAGCAAGGAACTCTTCATTGCTCTTGGTACCGCGCATGCGCTTCAGCAATTCAGACATGGCCTCTTCCGTGTTCATATCGTTCAGGTAAACGCGAAGCAGGTTCATGCGCTGCAGTACATCACGTTCCAGCAGAAGGTCGTCTCTTCTGGTAGAGGAAGAAACCAGATCAATAGCCGGGAACACGCGTCTGTTGGCCAGACGGCGATCCAGTTGCAATTCCATATTGCCGGTACCCTTGAATTCTTCGAAGATCACCTCGTCCATTTTAGATCCGGTATCGATCAGTGCGGTAGCCAGGATGGTCAGGGAACCACCGTTCTCAATTTTACGGGCAGCACCAAAGAATTGCTTTGGCTTCTGCATGGCATTCGCTTCCACACCACCCGATAATACTTTACCGGAAGCAGGCGCTACGGTGTTATGGGCGCGGGCCAGACGAGTAATGGAATCCAGAAGAATTACTACATCATGTCCACACTCAACCAGGCGCTTTGCTTTCTGCAGGGCTACGGTAGAAACCTTTACGTGCTTTTCAGCAGGTTCGTCAAAGGTGGAGGCGATCACTTCCGCTTTTACGCTACGCTCCATATCGGTAACCTCTTCCGGACGCTCATCCACCAGCACGACCATCAGGTAGCATTCCGGGTGGTTGGCGGCAATGGCATTGGCAACCGCTTTCAGCAACATCGTTTTACCGGTTTTCGGCTGGGCTACGATGAGACCGCGCTGACCTTTACCGATTGGAGTGAACAGATCCATGATCCTGGTGGGATAATCGGATGGATTCGTGAACAGGTTCAGCTTTTCGTAAGGGAACAAAGGCGTCAGGTAATCGAAAGGTACGCGGTCGCGCACTTCGTCCGGACTCTTGCCATTGATATGCTCTACTTTCAGCAGGGCAAAATATTTTTCACCTTCCTTGGGAGGCCGCACGGAACCATAAACGGAATCCCCGGTCTTCAGTCCAAACAATTTGATCTGGGAAGGAGATACATAGATGTCATCCGGTGAGGACAGGTAGTTATAATCAGATGAACGGAGGAAGCCATAGCCATCGGGCATCATTTCCAGAACGCCTTCGGCAAGGATGATACCATCGAATTCTATATTGAACGTTTGCTCGCGGCGTGGAGGAAAGAACTTATTAATCTGCGGGCTGGCTCTTTCAGGGGCTACTTCGCTGGGTGCTGCTTCTTCATTGGGAAGGGCCATTTGGATCTGGGCCTCTTCGGGTGCCGGCGTTGCGGTGTTATCTGCTTCAGCAGTATCGGCTTCATCCGATTTCTTGCGGATCTTACGGGGTGCTTCTTTTTTCGGAGCCGCTTTTTTCGCTGGCTTTTTGGTTTCGGCAACTG
>DATAHC010000506.1:0-5578 GCA_036263415.1 Flavisolibacter sp. | reverse complement strand
ATCCTACGCTTCACAGCTTTTTCATTAGCCATCAGACGGCAGCTGTCAGACGGCAGTTTAAAAGACATCAGTAGAAGACAACAACATTCATCATTTTAAAAAAGTATTACCATGAATCTCATACAACGTACACAGGCGCCGACGCCGAAGTTTTTCAAGAAAGTCCGAAACATCGGGCTGATCCTCGCGGCCATCAGCGGGACGGTCTTAACGACACCCGTAGCCTTACCGGCTGTGGTGGCCAAGATCGCCGGTTATCTGGCGGTTGCAGGAGGGGTAGCTTCTGCAGTCAGCCAAACCACCACGGAAGACAATGACTCCCCTTTGATGAGTGATCAGTGATGAGTAATGAGTGTGGACTGCATACTGAGGGGTTAGAGGTTTACGGAACAAGGAATAAGAAAAGGTCGCTTCATGGCGGCCTTTTTTGATGAGTAAAATATAAAGAGCCCTTGTTGGAAGCTATGCCCGGCTATGCGCCCATGTATTCTTCTTCTCCCTTGCTTTTTTCTCACTGAGTCGCGGCAAGGCAAAATAAACGTATAATAACAGTACAGGGACGATGCTAAATGGCACGCTCCACAAACAAATGATCAGGGCCACCAGATGCAGGGCCGGTGCCATAGCATATTCTTTTGTGAGCGTATGAACGAGCTGCCGGTCTGTATTTTCCTCTAACAGCTTGTTATTCTTTACGGCATACCACCAGACACAGTTGTAAAAAAAGGTCATCAATACCAGTGTTGCATGATAGATCAGGGCTGCCGTGCGTTCGTCTGCCTTGCCGACGTGACGCGCCAGTAATCCGGTGGTAAACGATTGAAGCGTTACGAAGATCAAAAACAAAATATTCAGGATCAGCAGGTACTGGTCCGTCTGCTTTATGTATTTAAACATATTGTGATGATTGGACCAGGCGATGCAGATAAAAAGGAAAGATGCTGCAAAGGCCGCATAGGAAGGCCATTCTCTGGCTATGGCCTGCAGCAGGTCCGTTTCCGTTTCCGGCTTTGGTAGCTCTGTAGCCAGCAAGGTTGCCGCTATAGCCAATACGGCATCGCTAAAGTATTCCAACCGATCGGTTGGCCGATGATTGTGCATAGAGCATTCCCATTTTAATGAATGAAAATTCTGCAGGCGTTGAACGTATCAACCTAAAAATGTTATCGTAACAGCCACTTTCAGGTTGATACCATTCATGCCTTTCTTTTCCTATAACTACTTACTCCTGTTTTTCCGTTTCAACATCAGTATGCCAACCGTGATCAGCAAGGCTGTTGTGGCTGCCCGGCCAAGGAAGGCCGTCCGGTTGTGCTTCCATTCAGCCCTCCAGCCACGTTCAATCCAGGGGTTGGGCAGAATACCATTCTTGAAATCATTGATCTTTCCTTCAATGACGTTTATCCGGTCTGCCAGGATCAGCGACATCCAGTGTGTTGCGGTGGCCTCACTGTATTTATAGGCATAGCGACGAACCGCACCACTGAGGCCCGAAGGCGGCGTGGACGTTCCAAACACCCTGGTAACATTGGGTCGCTCTATGGAATGCAATATTTCTATGTCGATAGGCTGCTGCGGCGCCTTCTCATAATTGAGGCGCTCGTGATCGGCACCATTGTACCGCTTCATCGGATATGTGGGATCGTTTTCCGGATCTGCATCCATACCCCAACCAGGGATGTTTTTGGAGCGTTTGTCCATGTTTCGATCCGCAATTTTCCGGTCCTGTAATTCGTCTATTCTTTTTTCCAATACGTCTTGCATAACAAAGGATTTAAGCCGCGTAGGCACGTGGCGGAATTAATAAAGGTTTGATGATGTTATCCAGTTTTTTGGAGAACATACGGTAGGCATCCGATACTTCTTCCAAAGGGAACCGGTGCGTAATGATTTCCTTTGGATTGATCCGGCCGCTCATGATGTGATCGATTAGCCTGGGCAACAGCCGTTTTACGGAGGCCTGGTTAGCCCGGATGGTTATGCCCTTGTTCATGATACTGCCAAGTGGAGCCAGGTTCCAGGGTGGGCCATATACACCAATGATAGAAACGATACCGCCTTTTTTAACGGAATTAACTGCCCAGTGAAAAGCTGTGGCCGTTCCGGCCTGCATCAGCAATCCCTTACCGGTAATGGTTTGCAAAGCCATGCCGGATGCTTCGCAACCCACCGCATCGATACACACATCGGCTCCATAGTAATCGGTGGCCTTTTTCAGGAACACAACCGGGTCTTTCATTTCCCTGAAGTTGTAGGCCTCGGCAAAGGCAAACTTTCTGGCAAACTCCAGCCGGTAGTCCAATTGATCAATCACGATTACCCGTCCGGCGCCAAAAAACCAGGCAAACCGGGCTGTCATCAGACCGATCGGGGCCGCTCCGAACACAACAACGGTATCGCCTTTCTGGATACCCCCCTGCTCTGCAGCCTGGTAGCCCGTAGGAACCACATCGGTCAGCAGCACGGCATTTTCTTCGTCCATGCCTTCCGGAATCTTGGTAGGACTTACATCGGCATAGGGAACCCGGACATATTCGGCCTGTCCCCCGTCATAGCCTCCTCCAGTATGGGCATAGCCAAAAAAGCCACCGACAGCTGTTGCTTCCGAATTGGCCTCATGACAGTTGCCATACAGTTCCTGTTTGCAAAATGGACAGGTACCGCAGGCAATGTTGAACGGCACCAGTACCCGGTCACCAACTTTCAGTTTCTCAACACCTGATCCCACTTCTTCCACCACGCCGGTAAATTCATGGCCGAAGGTCATTCCCACACGGGTGTCCGGCACCAGCCCATGGTAGAGGTGCAGGTCTGAGCCACATATCAACGATCGTGTAACACGAACAATAGCATCATACGGATGCTTGATCTCCGGCATGGGCCGGTTGCGGTCGGGCCGAATCTGGTAGGGCCCGCGAAAGTTCATTGCTAACATACATGCGTTTTTAAAATGAACAAAAAAGGGAATGGATCAAAAATTCCAACTTCCTGTTATGTTTTAAAAGAGTAAGGACGCAGGTGGAAGCAATAAACTGCCACAAAGAACAAACCAATTTTGTTTGATGAGTTTAGGTTTATTTGATTTTTATTTTAAACACAGCAGTGGGCCAGATGGATGTTTTATTCTACATTCTGGAGTTATGAATCATACAGCTGCGGCATTGGCATCCTAAATAAATGATACCTATAGGAATGGCGGCTTTACGGAGTTATTGAATATAGAAGTATTGTTGAAGACAAGGAAAAGCAGATGACTTGAAAAAACATACGTATCTCCACTAATTGAATTTGAATAGTTTTTCAAATTCCTCTCTATCCTCTGAAGATCTGAAGGTATTTTTCGGAACCACCACAAAAGAATTTTTAGCTACGAATAACAGATAGAAATCCTTCATTTTATTTTTCTTAATTATAGTATCATAGGCTATCTCACTCCTGGTTGGAGTTTCAAATACAGAACTCTGGCCCATTGAGGCTGTTAGCTTATCCTTACCAAAAGATAATTGCATAGGCTTATATACATTTTTATTATCCTTTAAATTTACCCATCTGACCAAATAAAGGAAAGTAAGAAGAGGATACAACAATGCATAGACGGTAAAAAAGACTGATACCGGACTTTTTCCAAAACGATTTATACTTATAATCATAAGTACTACGTTCATCCCAAAAATCCACGCACTACTTCTCAGCCTCTGAAATACGATTATCTTTAAATATTCCTTTTTAGTTAATGCAAATTCATTTGTTTCGATCATAAAGTGTAATTCAGGATTGACCCGTTATATAACGGAGCAAGTATACCAAATTATACATTGCTGTTACAGAAACAATATCTTCCATTCAACACCTTAGACCTATACCGAAATAAGATGCATCTGAGTTAAGCTACCTGATATGCAACTGTTGACATTCTATACTTTGCCATGACGTAATCAGTTGAACAAAAAGAACTTTATTTCATGTCACCTTTTCCGTGCCGCCGTATCTTCTTTATACGATTGTTTGAGCAGGCTCCACACGGCTTCATCCAGGTCGTCAGCTTCATACAGGCGCACCCGGTGCCACACGCGCTTGCCCCAGGCTTCCGCCTTATACACCGGAAAAGCGTCCCTAGCCTGCGCCAAACTGAACTTCAGTTCCAGGCAGGATTTCATCGGCTTTATGATCAGAAACGTAGTTTGCGCTATGTACACCACACAGTTTTCAGTGGCACTCCACTCCACCCCCTTCCACCGCTTTATCTCTTTCTGCAGTTTCTGAAACAATGGGTAGAGAAAAGGTTCCTTTCGCTCAAAAAGGGCTTCCACCGGCTTACGAACGCACTGGTGCCAGGCATTGGGTCGACTCAGGGTTCTTTCACACTTGGGACATTTCCAGGGCATACGCGCATTTATTGTAGGCAGACCGGCATTGATGATTTTATAACACGCCGAACTTCATTTTGCTTACCTAAAGAGTGGCATTCCGGGAAGTTACTATTTCATTCAATACTTTGGTTTGGGGAGACGGGAGCATGGGAATGGTGAGCTGAAACCCAAAGCCTTTTCCCGGAGCCGTATCGAGCACGATACGACCGCCCATAATGTTGGCACGGCTGTAAATATTATTCAGTCCTATGCCGCGGGACTTGCGTTTTTTATCAAATCCCTTCCCGTTATCTTTTACCGAAAGCAGTACCTGATGGTCCTGCTGGGCCAGGGTGACCTCCACCTTCGTGGCGCCGGAATGTTTCACAATGTTATTGAACAACTCCTGCAATATCCGGTACAGGGCCAGCTTGCGATCCATGGGCAGCTGCGGCTCGCCCCCTTCCGCATGGAACCGGATGGTGAGCGCGGAAGACTGCCGGACCATTTCGATCAGGGCGGTTATGGAATCGATCAGCGAACGGGTGCCCAGGGTAGGTGCCGAGAGCTGGTGCGAAAGGCTGCGGATCTCCGTGATGGACTGATTGATCAGTTGCATGCTCTTTGGAATGAACGGACTGCCATCGGTAGTAGACGCCATTTCCAGGTACAGCTTCACCGTAGTGAGTACCTGGCTCACATTGTCGTGCATTTCCCGCCCGATCCATTCGCGCTCCTTTTCCTGGGCGGCGATGATCTGTTCCGTTAAAAGACGCTTGTACTGCTCCTGCTCTTCGCGCCTCCTGATAGAAGCCCTCAGGCGGTACAAAAGAATAAAGCTGATCAACACGGAGAACAATACCACCAACAGGGAAATGATGATGCGCGGGGTCATCATGCGGCCCTGGCGACCGGCATGAACGGCCAGCAGTTCGGTTTCCGCACTGCCTACCGTGGCGATGATCGGGTATTCCTTCAGCTTCCGGTAGCTGAACCAGGTAGGGATGTTGTGAATGGCATCGGGCGCAAAGTAAAAACTATCCGGATGCTGCGCCACATGTACAAACAAAGGACTTTTATGGATGTCTTCTCCCGAGCTTTCCTTTGAACCGGTGCGCCGGGCATAGGTAATTCCATCCGGGGCAATCAGCGAAATGAGATCGGTAGGGGAAAGCCGGGCCTCGGCATAAAAGGACGTGAAGGTGGACGGCTCTATCTGCAGGGCCACC
>DATAHC010000505.1:0-8952 GCA_036263415.1 Flavisolibacter sp. | reverse complement strand
TTCAATCCGGTAGATACCCTATATGGCCGGCTGAGGCTGGGCAGCAAGAATTATTTTGGACGGGGACTGGTTGTGTTTCAGTTCGCACTGGCCACCTTCCTCATCATTGCTACCTTCCTGATCTATTCTCAGTTCAACTACCTTATGCATTTTAACCTGGGTTACGACGATACCAATACGGCTATCGTAAATACAGGTACGATAGACCGTGCAAAGCTTGATGTATTCCGTAGTGAGATCAGAAAAGACCCCGCTGTTTTATCGGTTACAGCCGACCAGGGGGGCGAGTGGGGTACAATAGCCCGAATTAATGGTAACAGGGACATGAGTTTTGATTTCAAGCATATCGACGAAAATTATTTCCCGCAATTCAGAATACCGGTAGTTAAAGGCCGCAATTTTTCTGCAGATTATGCTACGGATACGGCAAATGCCATCATGATCAATGAGGCCTTCGCCAGGGAGGCCGGATGGGATGAACCTATAGGAAAGCAGGTTGACTTCTTCTATGACAATAAAAAATTTACGGTCATAGGTGTGATCAAGGATTATCATTATGCAGCACTGACCAAAAAGATAGGCCCGCAGCTCTTCAATATGCATCCCCAATACCAATACAGGGATGTTTATATCAAACTTCGGGAAGGTTCGGTGGCAGGCTCCCTGAAGTATATTGAGAAAGTATATAAGTCCATGTTCCCTCTGAAACCCTATCAATATCATTTCAGGGATAAACAGAATGAAGCGCAGTACGAAAAGGAAGCTATGTGGAAGAAGATTCTGACCTTTGGAGCCATCCTCACGATATTCATATCTTGTATTGGTCTTTTTGGGCTGGCGGCACTGGCTGCTGAAAAAAGAACGAAGGAGATCGGCATCCGGAAAGTATTAGGTGCTTCCGCCGCAGTTATTGTTAGAAAACTGTCGGTGGACTTTCTGCGACTGGTATTGCTGGCTTCCATTATCGCGATCCCTGCTGCCCGCTGGCTGATGGGGAAATGGCTGGAAAATTATCCCTATCGGATCGCTATGAGCGGGTGGATATTTGCCGCCGCTGTAGTCATTGTAGCCTGTGTTGCGCTATTCACGATCAGCTTTCAGGCTATTCGCGCCGCACGGGCCAATCCGGTAAAAAGCCTGCGTTCTGAATAGGAATTAACTAACTGCTGGATCAATCCTGAAAAGCCGCACAAGAAATTAGTCTCCTAAAAATAAATTATACCGTACGGTATAATTTGTATATTTGAATCCGTATGCAGGAAGGCTTATCCAAATCGGAACGCACCCGTTCTTATATAGTCGAGAAAACGGCTCCTCTTTTCAATGCAAAAGGATTTGCCGGTACCTCCCTGAGTGATCTGACGGAGGCCACCGGGCTTACAAAGGGCAGTATCTACGGGAACTTCGATAATAAGGATGAGGTAGCACTGGCGGCTTTCGATTACAACTTTCACAAAGTCACCACTTATCTTAAAGAAAGGATCCTGGCCAGGGAGAATGCCATAGAGCGGCTGCTGGTCTATCCTGAAACCTACAGTAAGTTTTTGAAAATCCCTTTTTTGAAGCCGGGTTGTCCTATTCTGAATACCGCTACGGAAGCAGACGATACACATCCGGCGTTAAAGGAAAAGGCAAAAGAAGCGTTGCGCTTTTGGAAGGCCTCCCTGGAAAATCAGGTAAAACGAGGGATAGAACGGGGCGAGATCAAGCGGGATACAGACCCCGGTGCAGTGTCAGTGATCATGATGTCACTGATCGAGGGAGCCGTTATGCAGGCGAAAGTTACCGAGCGCTCCGCGGAGCTGAAGATTGCTATGGATTTCCTGGCTCAGTGGATTAAGGAGAAAGCTGTTTGATTTTTTTTGAACTAAAATATACCGAACGGTATATTAAGTCAGGAGATACACCATTGGTGGAAAGGAGTCATTCCGAAAGAGCTTAAAAGAATAGTAACAGATGAATACATTCAAAAAAGAACTGGAAAGCACCGTGAAAATCCGCTTTCCGGATTGTGATGCCTTCCAGCATTTACACAATTCACGGTATATCGACTATATGATCAATGCCCGGGAAGATCAGTTACTGGAATCTTATGGCTTCGACGTATATGCACTGGCCGCGCAAAAAGGTGTGGGATGGGTAGCTGCCCAGTCTCAAATCTCCTATCTGGCTCCGGCTATGATCATGGAAGAAGTCACCATTCAAACAAGATTGCTTACCGCTACGGAAAAAGGGCTGATGCTGGAAGCACGAATGTGGGATAGGGATAAACAGGTAGTGAAAGCATTACTGTGGACCAAGCTGGTACATTTCGACCTCTCCCTCAGGCGTAGCCGATTGCATTCGCAGGAACTGATGGAATTCTTTGATCAGATCGTATATCCTTTAGAACCAGGGGTCAGCTTTGATTCACGGGTGAATGAGATCAGGCAGCAGTACCTAAGTAAATAGGAAGTTTTCTTACAATCCGCTTACGTATTACAAAACAGCTTCAATAAAAGATGAGTATGCTTACGAATGAAATGGCGACAGCTTTTGCAGCTGCCTGGGTAGCTGCGTTCAATTCACACGATCTAGATGCCATAATGGAGCATTATGCAGAAGATATAGAATTCTATTCACCCTTCATTACAAAGCTCCGGATCAATGAATCAGGTATGCTTCAAAGCAAGGAAGAGCTACGGCAATATTTTCAGCATGCCCTGACGGTATATCCCGATTTATATTTTATGCTTCATCATGTTTATACAGGAGTTCAGACCCTGGTGATTCAGTATACCTCGGTGGAAGGAAGACAGGCTGCGGAAACTATGCAATGGAATAAGGAAGGCAAAGTGAGTAAGGTGTATTGCCATTATTCGGTAGCGCCTTATTCATAAGACAATATCATTTTCTCAAATACCATAAAATGAATCAGGAATGAAAATTCAGGCATTGATCAGAAAAAAGCCACTTTCGGCATATGATCAGGATATCAGAACCAGCGAGCTGACACGCACATTGGGAAAATGGGAGCTGACGGCTATCGGTGTGGGTGCCGTAATTGGAGGCGGCATCTTTGTTCTTACCGGCGTAGCCGCAAATTTATATGCAGGGCCTGCGCTGGCACTCTCTTTTGTCATAGCAGGAATCGGTTGTCTGTTTGCAGCGTTTTGCTATGCGGAGTTCGCCTCTATTCTCCCCGTGTCGGGCTCGGCATATGCGTATTCCTATGGTACCGTAGGTGAATTCTTCGCCTGGTTCATCGGATGGAATCTGATCCTGGAGTATATGATGGGGGCCACGACTGTAGCCGTAAGCTGGTCCAAGTATTTCCTGAAGCTGCTGCATTTGGCCGGGTTACCCAGCCTTCCTTCCTGGTTAGTCAATGATCCGGTAACGGCAAGGGAGGAAGCGATTCACCTGGGTATACAGGCGCCTGCGTTCTCTATCAATCTACCTGCAGGACTCATCGTATGGCTGGTAACCTACATTCTATATAAGGGAATTAAAGAATCGGCCCGTACCAATAACCTGATCGTATGCATAAAGGTGGCTGCTGTGCTTTTTGTGATCGCTGTAGGATCCTTTTACCTGACACCGGCCAACTGGCACCCCTTTATTCCGGAAGCGGTGGTAAATGCTGCAGGCACTTCTCAGTATGGCTGGAGTGGCGTGATAACGGCGGCAGGGATTGTTTTCTTTGCCTTCATCGGTTTCGATGCGGTCTCCACCCAGTCACAGGAAGCACTGAACCCCACAAAAGACATTCCTTTTGCTATAATGGCTTCCCTGATCATTTGTACCTCTTTGTACATACTCGTTTCTCTCGTACTGACAGGGATGGTACCCTATGCGCAAATCGACAGGAGCGCCCCGGTGGCGGCTGCTTTTGAAAGGGCAGGCCTGCCATGGGCCTCCTTGCTTATCACCATTGCGGCGGTAGTCGGATTGATTTCAGTAATGCTGGTGATGCTGTTGTCGCAAACGAGGATCTTTCTGAATATGGCCAGGGATGGCCTGCTTCCCGAACGGCTCTTCGGCGTGATCCACGCACGCTATAAAACTCCCTGGAAAAGCACCTTGCTCGTGGGAGGGATCGCTTCGCTGATTGCGGCGGTGACGCCGATCGAAAAGGCAACTAAAATGACCAGCATCGGAACCTTATTCGCTTTCGCCATGATTTGCGGGGCGGTACTGTTGCTGCGTAGAAAAGAGCCTGATCTCCATCGTCCATTCAAAGTCAAATACCTGACCCCTGTAGCCCTTTTGGGAATTGGGTTCAATCTCTTCCTGATGGCAAGCCTGGATAGTGCCACCTGGATGCGGTTTGTGGTGTGGAGCGTGCTCGGTATCCTTATTTATTTTTTATACAGCATGCGGCACAGCAAGCTGAATGCCGGCACCCCATCTAAAACACAAGTTCAATGAATACCCGGACACAAAAGAATCTTGATATCCTCCCGGCAACGGTTGCCGACCTCGAACTAATATATAACTTGTTCGAAAAGGCCATTGCCTATCAGAAAGCAAATGGCTATATCGGCTGGAACAGTTATGACAAGGACTTTATCAGGAAAGATATCGAACAGCAATTGCTTTTTAAAATGATGCGCAGCGGACAGGTCTGCTGCATTTTCAGCTTGTGCTTTTCCGATGCCTTTATCTGGCGCGGGATGGAAAACGGAGAGGCGTTATACCTGCACCGCCTCGTGGTACATCCGGCGCACCGGGGCAATAAGAATTTCCAGACCGTACTGGAATGGGCCATTCAGCTGGCTGGGAAAAGACAATTGAAACAGATCCGTATGGATACCTGGGCGGAAAACACCAAACTCATTTCTTATTATAAAAACTATGGGTTTCAGTTTGTAGAAGAGTATACCACACCCGATTCCCCGGATCTTCCGGTTCAGCATCGGCTGCTGAAAGTCGCTCTGCTGGAACTGGACCTGAAAGGCACAGGAAAAGCAATGGAATGAGAGGATTTTCAGCTCGCCAGTTTTAACAGGGCCAATGCAAGCGCCTCATCCATTGTAGGCACGCATGAAACTTTACCAGCTTAATTAATTCATGCCTATAGAATGAGGCTCCAGTTGAAAGCTGATCTGAACATCGCAGCCCTCGCCTGGCGGAGCCTGTATCAGCACGCTCCCACCGTAGATTTCAGAGCGGTTGATGATATTCTGAAACCCGATCCCTTTGCCTTGCTTTGCCGGATCGAAGCCTTTTCCATTATCGGTAACGCGTAAGAGCAGCTGGTGATCCTGCTGCCGCAGATCAATCAGCACCTCCGATGCTTCCGCATGCTTGATGATATTGGTGGTCAGCTCCTGTAAGATCCGGAACACCGTCAGTTTCAGGCCACGATCCAGGTAGCGTTCTTCTACATCATGGGTGAAGGTGAAGGAAATAGGCACAAACTGAAGATTTTCGATCATATCGTCAATCGAATGAATGAACCCGATATCATTCAGAGAGGGTGGCACCAGCGATTTGGATAAATGACGAATCTCCCGGATGGCGGTATCGACCAGATTCACACACCGGAACCGCAGTTCTGCCAGTTGGTCCGGATCGGCATATTGCAGTTGTAAGCGCACGCTGGTCAGGATCTGGTTCACATTGTCATGCAGTTCCTTGCCGATCTCCGAACGCTCTTTTTCCTGAACATCAAGGGTGGCCTTGGCAATCTGCCGTTGATGGCTCAGCTTTTCGTGCAGCAGCTCGGCTTCCAGCTGCACTTTATCGGTGATGTCCTGCGCCAACACCAGCACCGCTTCCGTTCCTTCCAGTAAAATGCGGTGCGAAGTGATCTCCGCTATAATGCGCTCTCCGCTCTTTTTGATATGCGTCCATTGACCCTGGTGAAAACGCGTCTTCTTCTCGTCTTTCGTCTGCATCAATTTGGCTAACAGGATATGATCCTGCGGCGGCCGTAACTGCAGAATGCTCATGCTGGTAAATTCTTCCACTGTATAGCCATAATGCTCAATGGCTTTTTCATTCACTTCCAGGATGCGCAGCGTTCGCGGGTCGAAGATCCACATCGGGAAAGGGTTCTCATAAAACAGGCAGCGGTATTTACGTTCCGATTCCATCAAACGTTTTTCCATTTCCACACGCTCTGTAATATCATGGATATAGCCCAGCACACCGGTAATGGCCCCGGTTGAATCGAAAACAGGAGCCTTGGTGGTGATCTTATACATCACCTGGTTGTTTACTACTACCTTTTCTTCTTTCGGGGCCATGGGAATTCCGGTGCGAAGCACCTCCTCATTATCCGTACGGATGCCACGGATGCCTTTTTCCGGATTTCCGTAAACGATATCGGGTGGAATACCGAAGTCCAGCTCCGATTTCCCGATCAGTTCTTTGGGCGTTACACCCAGGTCTGCTGCCAGGGCCTTATTGGCCAGGCGGAAGCGATGCTCCCAGTCTTTCACATAAATATAATCCGGGGAAGAATCGATGACGGTGCGCAGCAGGGCTGCCGATTTTTTGATCTCGGCATGACTGTCCTGCAGGGCCTGGAACGTTTGGGTGCTCTGACGGAACAAGGGGATCAGGATAACAGACCCCAGGATAAGGGCCAGCAGCAGGGAACCAATCAGTAAGCGGTTCATCCGGCGGATCCGGCCTTCCAGGATCCCTTCCATTTGGCGAATGCTATCGGACAATCCTTCCAGGTAGGTGAAATGCCGTGTTTCCAGTCCGGATACATCAGCATTCGACAGAAGGGTAAAGGCAGATGCTCCGGGCACGGTGATTTGGGAATAGAGCGAATGCAAACGCTCATAGCCCTGCGCTGCCTGGCGGGCGTTGCTGCGCATTTCTTGCCGTAGTGGGCCTGCCGGTAACGTTTCGCTTTGGATCAGCTGCTGCAGCCATTGGTGGTTGGAGTCCAATTTGGGAAGTAATTCCTTTACGCGGGCCACCCGGCGGGCGGTCAGCTCCTGGGAAAAAGAGGAGTGAAGGGCCAGTACATCTACGGAGCGGGAAAGTTCCTGCAGTACCAGCTGCTGGTTGGCACTTATTTTTTCTGCTTCTTCGCGGTAATCGTCTTTCTGATAGGTCTGGTCAATATAGTACAGGCCGAACAGGTCAAAAAGGAGCAGGGCCATTAACATACCGATCAGCAGGTAGATCTTTCTTAGTTTTGGCATCATTTCCAGTTTAGCCGGACCTTAGAAAGATGGAACTTCCTGTTGAAAATAGCAAGCCTATTTAAGCATTATCAGCAAAAACACTTACCCACCGTTCTGGATATCCTTTTAGAATCAGGCATTGCAGAATGGAGTACTTCTGTTTTTACAATGTACTGGCTAAATTCTGGGTACTGAAAGTGAATGGAAGAACAAGTCGGATAGTACAGGCATAAATGGACGCACGAAACAGGGAGATGGGACCCCACCAGACATAAAAAAGCCCTGTAAGCATCACCACTGATTCGTTTACAAGGCGTTTTATTATCACACACATGAAAAGTAGCTGTAGGGGGAGGAGTCGAACCTCCACGAGGCAGTTAGCATAAGCGCAAAGTTTAGTGGTCAACCCTGGTCGGCCTTACCATTGGTAACGTCGGCTCTACGCTCTGTTTATCCTGTTATCCCCACCCCCGAGACGAGAGGGCATGTCTGCCTAAGGTTTCATCACCCCACAGTATAAATTGTTTCAATGAACTTTGATAGATCAAAAATACAGCGCCTTGCACAATTTTCAATCATACTGTTGAATATTTAGATTTCATTCAATATATTGATGCAATATTGAATAATTACTAAAATAGGTCTCCTAAATGTCCTCCGTTTTGAATATTGACAAATTGGATCTCCAGATCATCCAGCAACTCATGATCGATGCCAGCCTGTCCTACGCCGAAATGGGCAAGAAACTCTTTGTTTCGGCCGGTACCATCCATGTTCGCATCAAAAAACTCCAGGAAACCGGTATCATCAACGGGATGAAGTTCCAGGTCGATCTGAAAAAGCTGGGCTACGATGTCATAGCTTTTATTGGTATCTACCTCGAAAAAAGCTCGCTCTACGATGCCGTGGCCAAAGAACTGAAGCGGATTCCCGAGATCGTCCGCATGAACTATACCACCGGCAACTACAGCATCTTCGCGGAGATCGTTTGCAAGGACATCGCCCAGCTGCGCTCCATCCTCCACGATGAGCTGCAGAAGATCAAGGGTATTGAACGCACGGAAACCTTCATTTCACTGGAGGAAAGCCTGAACCGTAACGTAACCGTTTCCTGACGCATGCGATCCACCTCTTTCTTCAAAGGCATTTTCTGGCTGCTGCTGCTCAATTTCCTGGTGAAGCCGGCCTGGATCTTCCTCATCGACCGCCAGGTGCAGAATACCATCGGGCAGGAAGCCTACGGACATTATTTCGCCGTGCTCAACCTCTCCTATATCTTCTTTTTCTTTTCCGATGTCGGACTCACCAATGCCCTGACCAACCGCCTGGCGGGTGGTGAAGCACCCGGTCTACTGGCCTTTCTGCGCCTCAAATTGGCGCTGCTAGGGCTTTACCTTGCCCTTTTTGCGCTTACGGCCTGGCTCACCAGGGTGCATGACTGGACCCTGGCCGCCTATGTCATCGCCATCCAGATCGCTACCTCGTTCTTTGTCTTTCTGAGGGCGGTGGTGGCGGCCCGCCAGTTCTTCCTGGCCGATGCCTGGTTTTCCGTGATCGATAAATTCCTCATGATCCTGTTTTGTGGCACCTTACTGTACCAGCCCGGATGGATGGGCGCCATCAGCCTGCAGCGCTTTCTTCAGTGGCAGCTGCTGGCTACCGCACTGTCCATCACAGCAATTCTATGGTTCATTGGGGCAAAAGGATGGCTCAAACCCAGGCCAGTCAACAAAATGCCCGCGCTGTTCCGCTCCACCCTGCCTTATGCGGGTATCGTGCTGCTGATGTCCGTTCACGACCGGCTCGATGGTTTTCTGCTGGA
>DATAHC010000504.1:0-6765 GCA_036263415.1 Flavisolibacter sp. | reverse complement strand
CACGTGTCTTAAATTGTTGGGTATTACTCCTGTCGTTCCCAAATCCATAGGAGGAAGTTGTAACTGCTCCATCTGCCAGCGTTAAGGCCACCGGCCGATCCAGCACATCATATGTTGTTACGGTTGCCGGTTTTGACGAAGCCGATTGTGGATTCAGGCGGGTTTCGCTGCCTTTGTCTTCCGCAAATGGATAAAACGTGTGGGTGGGTCTTCCCAAACCATCATATAGTATTTTCCCTGAAACCGTCAGCATTTCCTTATCAGGAAGACCATCGCCCTGGAACATCGAAATATCCTTCTTTGCCTGAATCACACGTCCCAGGCCATCTACAAACGTAATCGTCTGCAAGGGGTTGGATGGATTGGAAGGATCGAAATGCCTGCTTATAGCAAAAGGCATGGCAGCCTCAGGATGATAATCAAACTGAATGGTATAGGGAGCGCCGGCAGCCAATTCGTATGGCCCGGTAAGTTTCGTAATCCGTCCCAGAGCATCTATTTCATTCAAGATCCGGTTTCCATTCGGGTCCGTGGTTTCCAATACCTGTCCAAAGCGATAATCGTAAGCAGCGGTTGAACTATCCCCATAACTATTCTTAACTTTTACAGGAAAGGTATTGACGCTGTTATCATAGGTATATTCAATAGTCAGCCGCTGTCCTTTTCCATTTTCCGGTCTTGTCAATTTGCGAATATTGCCGTAACCATCATACTCCATTGAATAGACAGCCGCTCTCGAAGGATTACCGCTCATAGTCATACTTATGGGCTTTCCGGTAACCGGATCGTATGCAGCCGAACGCACCCTATAGTCTTTACCATTGGATAGTACCCTAATGTTTGAAGGGAGACCAACAATGTATTTATTATTGTCCGTTATATACTGGTATGTAATCAGGGATGTAAGATCGTCTTCAGGCTTTGCCGGATTACCAAAATCGGTATACTGCGTGATATTTCCATACTGATCGTAGCTGTCGAATGTCATCCTGCTAACCATTCCAGCTATAGCCTGGCCTTCATAAAATGATTGCACGGTTTCTTTCAGTGCCGGAAAGGCCCAGTCGAAATCGTTTTGGGATACGCCTCCCACCAGCGGCATTTCGGGCCTTCGGCTATAGGCTTCGCCCAAAACACTTGTCGCATTTCTCAGTTCGTACCTGGAATCGTTCCTTGTATAGATCCTGCCTGCTGAATCCAGCACTAGCTGCGCTTCCATCAGTCCTTTCAGATAGTAGTTATCGTTGATATAGGTACTTGCATTACTTCTATAGACCAGGTTTTTATTGAGCGTATTGTGCTCCCGTGTTGTTACTTTTCGGAAACCGTAAAACTCCCTTTCCCTTTGTGAATAGTATCCTGAATCATAGACGAATGTGGTCATCAGACTGTCAGCACCGTCTCCATTAAACCCATCCCGGACGATTACTTTGCTTAGGGTCCAAATACTATTCGGCATATCGTACGTGTTCCCTTCCCGCTTATAATCCAAGACAAATGATGAGCCAAGCGGCTGAATCACTGCCTGCAGCATGTTGGTACGGCCAATTTTGGACAAATTGGCTGCCAGGTATTCTCCCTTGTCATTGGAAGATATAACATCCGGAAAACCATCGCCATTGATATCCCTGATATCTTCAATGATGCGGCTTTGTTCGAAATCGAAATGGACCTGCGGGTTGATCACCAGTTTGACTCCGCCTAATGGAAGTATTGGAATTGGGAAGAACACCCCGAAAGTAAACCCCGCATGAAAGCTGAGGGTTGTTGAGGTATTGACGTTTATCGCTCTGAGACCAGGCCACGGAAGCTGCTCGCCGAACCCACTGCCGGTATTGAAGCGCACTTTGATCCCGTCATTCAATTTCACCACATCGTCTGGGAGCCCATCGCCATTTATGTCTATCAGCTCTCCTTCAACATGGTTATAACCGGTAGCCAGGCTGGCGCCTGCTTCCAATGATCCGTTGGCGAATGTATAACCCATACCAGCTGAATAAGATTCTCCACCTCCTTTATGGATCTGTCCATATCTCCAGTTTTCCCGATGATCGGCGAATCCATATCCAAGGTTCAGCACCACACTGCCATCCTTTTCCAGCCGGTCCGGCAAGCCATCTCCGTTAATATCAACCAATGCGTAAGAGGCTTCGTTAAATCCTTTTGAAAATCCGCCACTCAAACCCAAGCTGTTGGATCCGCCTCCCACCTGAACGCCTACCTTTGACTGACCGCTTCCAACTGCAAATGAGTAGGGCTTGGAGTGCGACGTATTAAAGCTCGCTGAGGCTGTAAGGCCATGTGTGTAATAATCCGATCCACTTATGGAATTAAAGATATTGGGTACATATCTTTCTTCCAGGCTGCCATTTGCCCGCGTGAATTGAATGTCTCCTTTGCGTACAAAGTCTGGATACCGATCGCCATTGAGGTCAATAAAATCCACATCGTTGCGTGCGATACCACCAAATGTATAGGTATATGAAGCTCCGCCACCTGCAGCAAAGCCTCCGGCACTGGCCCCACCGGAAAGGTATGTGCTACTATTATACGCAATTTTCTGGGGTGCCTTGGCACTACCACCTAAAAGTGTCAGCAAACCCATAATGTCATCCGCACCCAAACGTGAACTGCTTAATGTATCGCCATGGACCCATGTAAATTCGTCCTGGCCCATGTACCCGTAAGAGGTATCTGTAATTGCCGGTACGAGATAGACCAGTTTTTCTGTTTTCGGATCATAGAGTTGATTCTGGTTCTGGTCGATGTATGCCTGTAACTGTTCCGGCTTCCCTTTCAGATTATCTATACTCTGCTTGTCGAGCTTTGACTCTGTCAGCTTTTTACTGGTAACCAGCTCCAGCCTCTTGATAGAGGTGAGTCCTGACGCGGTGCTGGCACCTGCATTATACCCGAAATAGCCCCATCCCCTGTAACCCGAATAAGGCCGGTAGATATTAGCAGCAAATGCGGGAACATTCGTTGCTCTTTGCCAGGTGTTACCCCCAATGGAACGCACAGACACGCCATGCTCCAGCATAGCATCATCTGCCTTACCCGCATCCACGGCATAATATTCACAATAAATTTTTTCACCAGGGACTACACTAAGTGTTACTGCACCTGGTGCTCTTCCATCATCAAATACGCCGGCTGTAACATGGAATTTTTGTTTATCAACCAGCATGCCCCCTTTTTTGATGGTAAAGACCAAGTTACCGGTATACCCCTCGTATAAGTATCTGGGTTCTGTATTATCCGGCCGGGGATTCCAGTCCGGGTTCAGTTGTGGCGGTTTCATCCGTGCCACAGGTGTAATTTCCATTTGATTTACTCCAGCTGGGACTATTATACCGGGCAGATTCCAGCCTACTTCATATAATTGATAATCGGGTACCGGCCTGAACTGAATCAGAGGTTTACCGGTAGCGGCATCTGTAACAGACGGATAGGCCGGATCATCTGACCGTACGTAAGCTACAGTTGTGTTCAACTGGACGTTCCTGTAATCGATACGGGAGTCAGCCTCAATGTGGAATGAATAAAGACTGGAGGTGTCAACCGTCAAGTTGCCAATGGAAACCGGCACATTATAGGCGGTGCCGGCAGCATATGTGCCCGACCACAACACACTGCGGTTACCGAGCGTATCCAGCTTCAAAAAATAGGCTCGCACGGTATCTGTTGTAATTGCCTTTTGAAACGAGCCGTTGATACTGATCGCTCCCGCCAGCGGCGCCTTGAAAAAGGTTTTACCCGTAGGTAGAAAGTCTTTCGATACCGAGAATTTGTACAGTGGCAGGTTATTGGCATCCTTCTCGGTAGTATCTGCAGCCTGCAGACTCTCCGCATAATTTAAGGTTGAATAGGAAATTTCCGGCGCCCAAAGAACTTTATCACAGGAGCCGTTGTAACGAGAAGATACCCGGAAGAAGATCCGTCCAATGCCATCCCCTCCTACCAGTATATTATCTACGCCTGTCGGATAATGCCATGATTGGTCACCCGGAAGAATGGAATCGGTCCACAAGATCCGATCCTCCGATTCGATGGATACCACCACTCCATCCAACGCTTCATCCTGTGCCATTTCATTGTTGCAGGGCAATAACCGGACTGGCGCCGATAGTTTTACCGTACCCGTATAGGGCGCTGTCCATTCCCGTACGATATCATTGAGCGGGTTTTCCCGTTCCAGACGGTCTTTCTCCACAGGATCGATCTGCGTCATTGCAGCGTCCAGCTTATTGATGTCAATATTGATCGGATTACGAGAGCTGGAACTATAGGTATCGTAATAAATTGTTTTCAGCACCGGATCATAATGGTTGAAGTATACCCTGCCCCTGTACGCCACATCCGTTAAGCCGTCCTGGTTCACATCTGTAAGGTATACCAGGGTTTTCTGCCGTGACCAGGAACCTCCGGCCGCTGCAAAAAGGGAAGCAGATCCGAATCCCAGATTAACCTCTCCACCGACACCACCTGCATCTGACCTCATATCAAAAAAGCGATCAATACCCAAAACCGTTATGGGGTTGCCAAATCCAAGATCAGCGTTCGCACCGGAAGTATTCAACCGGACCCTCAGTCCCTGGCCATCGACATAAATTTTATCGGGCCGGTTATCGCCATTCACATCTACCAGGTCCAGCATACCAGGTTGCATGCTGCGGGAACCTGTGTAGCCTCCGCTTATACCTATGGAATTGGATTTGGTGACCACATCCGGCCCAAAGCCCACTGCCACCGTAATGTTAAATCCACCGGAAAAGGATGGAGAACCCTGAATTGCCGACGCCTGGTCTGTGGCTGCAACCGGCCCTGTTATGGGCAGCGAGAAAGCCATGAAGCCCGCTCTTGGATTACCGTCCCCGCCATTGACGAAGGTAGTGGCTTTGTCAAACGGTTCTAACGTACCATCGGCTGCGACCAGGTCATTATAATAGGCAAACCGGGTAGCTGCCCAGTTCTGGGAACCGGCTGCGTCATATTCTGCAATGCTATCCAGCAAGGTTTTATTAAAATTACCTTCTTTATAAAATAGCTTGTAGGACCGTACAACGGTATTATCATACTTAATCTCAATTTTTCGAAGCAGTTCCGAGACCACTTCTTTCAAACCCAGGCGGGCATTGATTGAAATATCCTTTCTTCTTCCATTTGTTAAAATCCGTTCATTGGGGAGCATGTCCCGGTCTAAAATGAAGTTTACCGAGTAACGGCCTTCCTGCTGTATATACCCGGTATAGGTGATTTTCGAAAGGTAGAGGGTTTTACCATCAGCAAGGCCTTCAACAGGTCCTTTATCGATTACCTGGTTATAGTAGTATCGTATCACATTACCATGTACATCCTTTACCTGCTGCAGATACCACCGGGCAATATTACCGTTGGGCGTTTGCAGGGTATACTGGGACAACGATCCATACAGGTATTGCGTACCTGCTTTATCGATTACCTCCCAGGAATAATTTTTAGGATTGTCGCCATGCCTTATGATCTTACCGAATGAGCCTTCTACCCTCGGATAAAACCGGCGATCGACTGTTACCCTATCAATAAGATCTCCTCTATGTGCAACGGGTGTAAGCTGCTGACTGCCGATGGTATAGGTTTCTGTTTCTTTAAGTGCATCGTACCGAGGCACACCCCAGCGCGTATCGATCCCAATATAAGGTACGGTGAGATCCCATCCCATACCGAGCCATCCGTTTCCGCTTTCGCTGGAGTAGGTTATCGACAGATCGGGTTGGATACCTGCGCGGCCAGCGGGTAATTTGATGGGGAAGCTGAGATTTGCCGAGCCATAATTATTAGCAGCCGGAGGAGCGATCAGTGTGACCCCGGTTGCCGGGCTGGCCGCCTGAATACCTTTTATGGAATTAGGAGTAAATGCGGCCACCTCAGGCGATTCCGGTGCCTTGATGATGCCATTGATCATGTCTGTAAAATGCATCGTGGAGGACGATACCACTAATTCTTTTGCCGATACCGAATCTCTGGGAAGGGCCACCCAATGATTGGTGGATTCATCAAAATAAAAGGTTCGGATATCCTTTTCCGAATAACCTCCCGGGATTTTAGAAGGATCATATCCAATACGAACCTGCACCGGACGTTGAAACTGCCGGGGATGTGGAAGAAAGCGATATGCACTGGCGCCGGCTGTTACATTAACCATTCCGGCTTCGAGTGCCGGAATGTCGACCTTTCTCAGGCTGCTTACGGATAGCTCTTCTGCTTTGCCCAAGGCCCCGGCAGGTAATTTGACACCGGCGCTTTTCAAGGCAATGTCAGCCTTTTCATTTGGTTTCACCATTTGCCGGATGGCGTGCATGCCCCATTCCGGTTCGTAATAGAAGTCGGCTTTATTTGCGGCCTGAAACGTCAGGATCTTCCGAACGGAACGGCCTTCGCCATACATGGCTTCCACTGTAATATTCCATGGTAACCCGTTTGCCGGGGCGCCGCTTTCCAGAACATATTCGAAAGCGCCGTTCTGTACGTATGCATGATTCCCATTTACTTTAACCTGGGAGCCATTAGGAATTCCAGTAATAAATCCCTTCACATACGCCTTGTTTTCGAAATACAAGGGCGTTGCCGGCAGGTTCAGCACCAGCGAAGGAGTCAGAATCTGCTTTGTGATGGGTGCTTTTTCCACCTCGATAGCCAAATTCCGCACCTTATACCCGTGCTGTGCATCTCCGGGCAGCGTAAACCGAATCGCATTATCCCCCTTGCGCAGCCAATTGGCATCAA
>DATAHC010000503.1:0-11407 GCA_036263415.1 Flavisolibacter sp. | reverse complement strand
CCGGTAATGTAAGTTATGATCCGGAGAACCACCAGCTGATGGTGAAGATCCGGCAGGAGAAGGTGGATAAGATCGCGCAATATATACCAGAGCAGAAGCTCGATAACGGACCGGAAAAGGGAGATGTCCTGGTGCTGGGCTGGGGCTCCACCTACGGTGTTATCAAGACCGCAGTAGCCGAATTGTTACAGGAAGGCCTGAGCGTGGCACATGCGCACCTGCGCTATATGCGGCCGTTTCCGAGAAACCTGGGTGAAATGCTTTCTGCTTATAAAACGATCCTGATTCCGGAGATCAACAATGGTCAGCTGATCAAGGTGATCCGCGACAAGTACCTGGTCGATGCCAAAGGCTATAATAAGATCATGGGTGTACCGATCACAAAGGCGGAACTGATCGAGGCGATCCGTAAGGAACTGAAAGAAGCCGTAAAGGATTGATCAATCGGCAATAATATATAAGAAGGAGTGAAGGCGCTGAAAAGCGCCTTTTTCTATACTATAAGGTAGCCTGGGTTTCAGATCGCGGAGAATACCTTTTAGGCTCTTGTAGAATTACGGTTGCTGCATCCGGAATACTCCGTAAGTGATGCGCACGGATATTGTTTTACCAAAACTGTAACATACAGGCTGTTAATTTCGTCTAACCAACAAACCAACGCCATGAACAAGCTTAAAAAAAGCAGCCTTTTGCTCATTGTTTGTCTGCTGTTTTCTGCTTTTTCCGCTTTTGCTTACATTACCTATAAGCAATCCGAAACCGTTTCTTCCACAGCCACAGAATGTTGCAAGGCTCCGCAGCCCGCTACCGGCAGCGAATTGCTGTGGGATGTGCTTTCCCGCCAGTTTACTTCCATGATCAGCCTTCGCTGAAAAAATCGCTTTCTTTGTGTAACTTTTGGTTCACCGGACCGTATTACAAAGGAATCAAGTGTTGCTCAACTGTTTATGACCGAAAAAGAATACAACGAATGTGTGACCCTGTACGCTGATAATGTGTACCGGTTCATCGTAAAAAACCTCCGCCATGAGGAAGATGCCCGCGATGTGGTGCAGTCGGCCTTCGAAAAGCTCTGGCGAAACCGTGCTGAGGTAGACGGCTCCAAATGCAAATCCTGGCTTTTTACGGTCGCTTATAACCAGATGATCGACCACCTGAGAAAAGTAAAGAGGGTCTATCTGAAGGAGGAATTCCGGGAGGAAACAAAAGTTTCTTACCGCCAGATCAACAACGCCAGGGAAGTATTACAGGAAGCCCTGGCCCGGTTGAATGAAACGCAACGTTCGCTGGTGATGCTGAAGGATTATGAAGGGTACAGCTATGAGGAGATTGGCAAGATCATGAACCTGAATGAAAGCCAGGTGAAAGTGTACCTGCACCGCGCCCGTTTGCAATTAAAGGAATACCTAGTAAAAGTTGAAAATGTCATTTAAGTCCAACGATATCAATAATACGATCAGCAGGAATAATTACGAAGAGTATTTTATCCTGTACCTCGATAACGAGCTGACCCCGGATCAGCGGGTTATGGTGGAGCAGTTTGCTGCCGCCCATCCCGATCTGAAGGAAGAACTCGATATGCTGATGAGCACAAAGCTTACAGGCGAAGAGATGGAGCTGGATAAAACAGCTTTATATGCCGATGCCATGAAGCTATCCCTGGCCGATGAAGGACTGATGCTGCTGCTAGATGGAGAATTGCCGGAAGCGGACCGCCAGCGCCTGGAAGGACAGATGGCCTCCGATCTGCAACTGAAAGAGCACTTTCTCTTATTACAGCGTACCCGCCTCGATGCACGGGAAAAGATCCCTTATCCCAATAAAGCGGAATTATATCGCAGAACCGATAAGGTGGTCGCCTTCAGGCCCTGGATGCGCATTGTGGCTGCGGTGGTTCTGATTGCCGGTTTAAGTACCGCTTACTTCGTGTCAGGAAATAAGGACGGAGGAACATCCTCCGGTGTCGCTGTGCAGACAGGAAAGAAAGCCGTTACTCCGGTGCAGCCGGCAACCGTTACGCCTTCCGTGGCATCAGAAGAACTGGCTCAAAAGACCATAGTGGAACCACAACCTGTTCCGGATGGACAGCCGGATGCTGACTATAAACAGGGTGCTGTGGTGAAGGTAATGCCGCATAAAAACATTCAGTCCCTCCAGGAAGCCAACTTACAGGAGCCATTGGCCAAATTGGAAGAAACAGATCTGAATCCTTCACTCGAAGAGCGTAAAACCCTTGAAAGAACAGCGGTGATCAGTAGCAGCACACATACCTCAGAAGCGGCTACGGCATCGTTTGATCCTGATAAACAAACCCTTAACAATTCACCTGTAACTTCTCTGCTCAACGAGCGTACCACTGATATAGAAACTGCAGGCACAAAAGGATCAATCAAAGGGCTGTTGCGCAAGGCCACCCGATTGATCGAAAAAAGAACCGGTATCGATCCAACGAATGAAGATGGTGAGCTGCTGATCGGTGCGCTGGCAGTTAAATTAAGATAACCTCATTTTCAAAAAACGTATTATGAAAAGAACAGTACTTGCAATCATTGCATTATGCGGAGCTTTGTGCTCTTTCGCCCAGGACAGTACCTCTAAGGAACGAGTAGACACCATCAAAGTGGGTGGTATGATCATCATCAAGAAAACAGACAAGAATGGTAAGCCCGATCGCGATATCGTGATCTCCAACCGCCGCAGAAGAAACCCCAACATCAGCACCAACTGGTGGATCGTGGACCTGGGTTTTGCCAACCTGAATGACAAGACCAACTATGCCTCTGCCGAAGCACAGGCGTTTGCTCCGGGTTTTGGTAAGGACCAGTTTGACCTGCGTACCAAATCCATCAACGTCAACATCTGGTTCTTTATGCAGCGATTGAATATTGTAAAGCATGCATTGAACCTGAAATACGGACTGGGCCTGGAACTGAATAACTACATGTTCGACGATAAGCGTGTACGCTTCCAGAAGAATCCTACGCTGCTGACACTAGACCCTGCCCTGGCCGATGTGAAGAAGAACAAGCTGGCTGCCGACTATATCACCGTACCCCTGATGCTGAATATCAACTTTACGCCCGGCCGCAACAAAGGTTTCGGACTGAGCGGTGGTATCAGCGCCGGTTACCTCTACTCCTCCCGCCAGAAGATCAAGGACAATGGTAAAAAGACCAAGCTGAAAGATGATTTCGACCTGGAGAAATGGAAATTATCCTATGTGGGTGAGTTGAACCTGGGCCCTGTGAAGCTGTACGGCTCTTATGCTTTCAAGAGCATGTGGGAAAAAGGACTGGATCAGACGCCTTACAACGTAGGTATCCGTTTAAGCAATTGGTAGAATTTCGATAGAACGCTTTCTGAAATCCCGCGGCCCGCCGCGGGATTTTTTATTTCTAAATGCGTAGTTAAAAGATAGGCGCATCGCAAAATAAAAATTAATTTGCTGACGTTAACACCTATGATAACCGCAAAATCTCTGTGAGCATGAAAACCACCATTTTCCTATCCTGCCTGCTTATAGGAAGCAGTATGGTTGTGAAGGACCGCACTGAATTCCGCTCCGCAGCAGCAACAACTACAGTCAGCAAAGCAACTTCATCGAACAAGCGGTCTTTTTCCCTGATGCCGGTCGCCCCGGTTTCCATTGTGGTGGATAAATCGAGCTATGAACTGTATGTATATGATGCCAAAGGCTGGTTTGCTACCTACCCGGTCGTATTTGGAAATGGCTCACTGGATGATAAGAAGATAGAAGGCGACAGAAATACGCCGGAGGGCTCCTTCCGGATCGTCAATAAGCGGATTCACGAAAAATGGGATCGCTATATGGGCCTGGACTATCCCACCAAGGATTGCCTGGCCAAATTCAATGAACGCAAGCGCCGCGGCGAGATCCCGGCCAATGCCAAACCCGGCGGCGGAATCGGCATCCATGGCGTATGGCCTCATGAAGATTTCGTGATCGACCGGTATAAGAACTGGACCAATGGCTGCATCTCCCTTAAGAATGAAGACGTGGAAGACCTGTACAGCTATATTGGAATCGGTACCCAGGTTACCATCCGGAAATGATCATTGGGGCAGGCTGTCCAGAAGCCGCCCGACCTCCCGGTCCCACTGCACCGGATCGGCCCTGAGTAAGGACTGATGACCTGCCTCGGGATAAACGACCAGGTTTTTGGAGGAAGAAGCCAGCGAACGCTCAATCGATCCGATTTCATTTCCGGTAACAAAAGCATCTTTCGCTCCCCATTGCAACAGCACAGGACAGGATACACCCTTCGCATAGGCAATGGTACAATGTGCAAATCCATTGTAGCCCCTTTCAATGCCCATCCACCAGGTTACCAGAGTGCCGTAAGGTTCGGAAGGAAAGCCGAATACACGCGCTCTCGCCCGGATATGATCGTGCAGGGATCCGAAAGGCATATCGGCAATAATGGCTTGTGGTATCACCAGCCTGGCTGCTGTTGCCTTCAGAATGATAACCGCACCGAGGGAAGTGCCATATAATATAATATTCTTATGACCCTTCTGCCGGGCAAACTGGTAGGCTTTCTGCAGTTCATCCGTCTCTTTAATGCCAAAGGAAGTAAAACGGCCCTGGCTGTTGCCATGGGCCCTGAGGTCGATGAGCAGCACCGAATACCCCAGTTGCCGGATCCGGGTGGCTTCCGGAAGCAGCACGGATTTATCTGCCGTATAGCCATGAAGGAAGATCACGCAGCCTTTTGCCTGGTCGGCAGAACCATACCATCCATCAATGGAAAGACTGTCGTCCGTTTTGAACCGGATGGTCTGGTAGGGAAAGGAGGGGAGCTCCATGCCTTTATAGCGGTAATAGCGCACACCGGAGAAAAGCGTCCAGGTCTTCGAGAACACATTCTGGGAGGACGCCTGGACCGGCGCATTTTCATAAATGCGGGTAAACTTATAGGCGTGAAGCGCAGCCGAAAGGTTCAGCAGGATCAGCTGTATCAGAAGTATGGAAAGGATCCACCGGAATGCCTTACGAAGTTTGCTGGTTTTGATCAGTATCAGTGTTAAGCCGGCAAATGTAGGGCTTCAGGCTCAGACTTTTCCTTTGGCAATGGCTTCCACAACGCCCGGGTCCAGCAGGGTAGAGGTATCGCCGAACTGGCTGGTCTCTCCTTCGGCGATCTTGCGAAGGATGCGCCGCATGATCTTTCCGCTACGGGTTTTGGGCAGTCCGCTGACCAGCTGTATCTTATCCGGTTTGGCGATCGGCCCGATGATCCGGGACACGGTCTGTATAATGTCCTTCTTTGTCTTCTCCTCGTCCCCGCCTTCCAGCTGCAGGATCACGTAGGCATAGATGCCCTGACCCTTGATGTCGTGCGGATAGCCGACTACGGCGCTTTCTACCACACCGGAATGCATATTGATGGCGTTTTCCACTTCGGCGGTGCCAATACGGTGGCCGCTTACATTCAGCACATCATCCACGCGGCCCGTGATGCGGTAGTACCCGTTTTTGTCGCGCAGGGCACCGTCTCCTGTGAAGTATAGGTTTTCATATGTTGAAAAATAGGTTTGCCGGCACCGCTCATGGTCACCATAGGTCGTGCGGATGATGGAAGGCCAGGGTGCTTTGATGCAAAGATTACCGGAGGCCGGGTTTCCCGTGATCTCTTTCCCGTTCTCATCTACCAGGATCGGCTGCACGCCGGGGAGCGGAAGTGTGGCATGCGCAGGTTTGGCCGGCGTAACCCCTGCCAGGTTGGAGATCAGGATTCCACCGGTTTCCGTTTGCCACCAGGTATCAACGATCGGGGCCTTCTTGTTACCTACGTGTTCATCATACCAATGCCAGGCTTCTTCATTGATCGGCTCACCAACGGTGCCCAGCACCTTCAGGGAAGAAAGGTCGCGCCCCTCGAAAGGCTGCAGCCCAAATCCCATTAAAGAGCGGATGGCAGTTGGAGCGGTATACAGGATATCCACCTTATACTTGTCTACGATCTGCCAGAAGCGGCCGGCGTCGGGCCAGGTAGGAATGCCTTCAAACATCAGGGTAGTGGCACCAGCCGCCAGGGGGCCATATAATATATAGCTATGGCCTGTGATCCACCCGATATCCGCCGTACAGAAATGGATACCGCCTGGCCGGTATTGAAACACATTCACAAAAGAGTAGGCCGTATAGACCATATACCCGGCAATGGAATGCACCACGCCTTTGGGTTTACCGGTTGATCCGGAAGTATATAATATAAACAGGCTGTCTTCAGCTCCCATCTCTTCCGCTTCGCAGTCCGGGAGTCCCAGCGTTTCCACTTTCTTGATCTCGTCTTCCCACCAAACATCGCGGCCTTTGATCATACTAACGGGCGTGCGGGTACGCGTGCACACGATCACCCGCTTTACAAAGGGACAGGCAATGAGCGCATCGTCGATAACGGATTTGAGCGGTATATCTTTTGCGCCGCGGAAGGCCCCATCGCAGGTAACGATATATTCGGCATGAGCATCCTGAAGGCGATCGGCAATGCTCTGGGCGCTGAAGCCACCGAAGATCACCGAATGAATGGCGCCGATGCGGGCACAGGCCAGCACGGCAATAGCCAATTCCGGTATCATACCCATATAGATACAGACACGATCTCCTTTTTTTACACCATTATGTTTCAGTACCTGGGCAAACTGGCAAACCTTCTCGTACAGCTTTTTATAGGTCAGAATGCGGTGATGCTCTTCAGGATCGTTCGGTTCCCAGATAATGGCTGGCTGATCGCCCAAATCATTCAGGTGCCGGTCCAGACAATTCTCCGTGATGTTGAGCGTACCCCCTTCGAACCATTTCACCGAAGGCTCGGAAAAGTTCCATTCCAGCGTCTTCTCCCATTTCTTTTTCCATTGGAAAGTGCTAGCTATGTCACTCCAGAAAGCTTCGGGATCTTCCACGCTTTTTCGGTAGGCGGCCTGATATTCGTCAAAGCTTCTGATCTGGTAGGGGTAGTTCATATATAAGTTCTGTTTCGGGCAGTGAATTTAAACAATAAGTTAGTTCCGCTTTCCGGAAGAATGTAATGGTTGCCGCCTTCGACGGCAAGTCCACAGACGACGGACCACAGACCACAGCCGCGTACTTGGTTATGATCATTTCCAATAATTGTTTGATCGTATGAGATCCCTCCTTCGTCGGGATGCCAAAGGGCTTTAGAATGGCGGTTCTAATCGGCTGTTCCATTGGCAAATAGGCACATTGGTAATTGGCATATCTCTCTGGCTGTTTCATCAGCTAATCAGCTAATTCTCGAACCAGCTAATCAGTCCCAGCGCCTTATTCCGCACGTATGGCGATGTGTATGCGTAATAGGAAAAGCACAGCGGAATACAGCGCCTGCAGTATTTACGCAAAGCACGACAAGAACCGCTATCGTAAGGAAAACAAGCAATAAGGAACTGATCTAATTAGCTAATCAGCTAATCGGCCAACCAGCTAATTATCAAGGGTGCGCTGGCCCGGCCGCCCGCGCGGAGCGATCGGGGCGGACTTGATTTTTTGGCTCTACCTTTTGCATCAAGGCAAAAGGTAGAAAGGAAGCACAGAAGAAAAGACTGCAATCAATAGGAACACAACCACCTTGCCTTAAAGAATAATGGAGGAATGAAATAGTAGCAAAACAAGCCAGACCCCAGCGAAGGATAAATGACTGTAACAGTAGAATTATAAACGATAAAAAGAAAATTAACAGCATAATAATGCGCTCCCTTCTTTCTTAATCCATTGCTTTGTACATTTGCATCCATGCCAAAATCACCACATACCCGTTTTTTATTCAGGCACCAGTTGTCTGGGGTATTCATGATACTGGCATTACTGTGGCTTACGGTAAGTACTCCTTTCGTTTACGCACAGCAGCAGGCTAAAAAAGAAACGGCACAAAAGCAGGTGCAGCAAAGCCAGGCAGATGAGGAGGAATCCGGCAATCCCCTGTCCAACTCTAACGAAGAAAAATCTGAGAGCGGTGTTAATACGCTTTCCGAATACCTGCATGATGCGCTTTCCCTCGAGCATCATTTCGTGATCCTTACCAATTTCTACAAATGCCGCCCTTCAAGTATATATTTTGAATACCATCCTGAACTGATCTCTCCCCCTCCTGAGTTCCGCGCATAATCTTTAGTATTTCTGTTAACCGGGTAATGGCCAGTTGCCTTTACATGCCCCTATCTATTGTAACGAAAAAGATTTTGTGATGAACCCTCGTGTTTCTTTCCTGAAGAATATCAAATCAGATATTCCATCTTCCATAGTTGTATTCCTGGTGGCTTTGCCGCTATGCCTGGGTGTGGCCCTGGCCTCTAATGCTCCGCTGTTCAGCGGATTGATCGCCGGTATGATCGGTGGTATGGTCATCGGTGCCCTCAGCGGCTCGCAATTGAGCGTCAGTGGTCCGGCTGCCGGCCTCACCGCCATTGTATCGGTAGCCATATTGAAGCTGCCTTCTTTTGAAGCCTTTCTGTTATCCGTTTTCATCTGTGGAGCACTGCAGATCGTACTTGGCTTTATCAAAGCCGGCGTTATAGGCGACTATGTGCCCAGCGCCGTGATCAAGGGCATGCTGGCGGCGATCGGGTTGATCCTGATCCTGAAGCAATTTCCTCACCTGATTGGTTATGATGCCAATCCGGAAGGAGATGAGTCCTTTAGCCAGGCCAATAAGGAGAACACCTTCTCCGGTATAGCCAATGCCCTGAAGTACATTACCCCGGTGGCTGTGCTGATTGGAGTGCTGTCCCTTATATTCCAGATCTTCTGGGAAAAGTTCACAATCAAAAAGGGCGGGTTCTGGAAGATGATACCGGCCCCGCTGATCGTAGTATTGCTGGGAGTCGGCATCAATGAGTTCTTCAAAGCCAAGGGAAGCAGCTATGCAATTGATCCGCAGCATATGGTCAATCTGCCGGTAGCCGGCTCTGCGAATGAATTCCTTTCGTTTTTTACCTTTCCCGACTTTGGGGCCATAGCCAGTAAGGAAGTATGGATCACCGCTGTAACGCTGGCGCTGGTAGCCAGTCTGGAAACCTTACTAAGCATTGAAGCCATCGACGATCTGGACCCATATCAGCGGGTGACCAATAAAGAAAGGGAACTGAAAGCGCAGGGTGTCGGGAACATGCTCTCCGGACTGATCGGAGGACTGCCCCTGACTTCGGTGATCGTTCGCTCTTCGGCCAACGTGAACTCCGGAGCGCAAAGTAAGATGTCGACCATTATGCATGGTATGCTGCTGCTGCTCTGTGTAGCGTTGATCCCAGGCCTGCTGAACCTTATTCCGAAATCAGCCCTCGCGGCTATCCTGATCTATACCGGTTATAAGCTGGCGAAGCCTTCGCTGTTCAAAATGTTCTATAGGAAGGGGTGGGACCAGTTCCTTCCTTTTGTCATCACCATCGCAGCCATCCTGTTCACCGACCTGTTGAAAGGAGTGATCATCGGGATCGCGGTAGGTATCTTCTTTGTACTGCGCAGCAATTTTAAAACCGCTGTAATGGTGGTGTATGATTCCAACCGGTACTTGTTCCGCCTGCGCAAGGATGTTTCCTTCATGAATAAGCCGCTGATCAAGAATAAGCTGGAAGAAGTGCCGGAGAATGCTTCCGTGATTATCGACGCCAGCCGGGCCGACTTCATCGATAAGGATGTGATTGAAGTGATCGAGGATTTTATGCTGCACGCACCGCTCAAGAATATAAAGGTAGAGCTGAAATTCAGCGAGCACCGGCAGCAGGGCTTCGACGGGCAGGCGATAAAGGAGCACCGGAAGAGAGCCGAGCGCCTGATGAGCGAGGAAAAAAATTTACAGGTCGTTGAAGCCTGATTACTTTTACTAAACTTAATAAACAACTATGTTCCCATACGAGAGATTATTATTGGAAAACAAAGCCTGGGCTGCCGAAAAGGTCCAGGATGATCCGGAGTATTTTGAAAGACTGGCCAAACTGCAAACACCGGAATTCCTGTGGATCGGCTGCAGCGACAGCCGCGTGCCCGCCAATGAAATTACAGGTACCCAGCCGGGTGAGATCTTCGTTCACCGAAACGTGGCCAACCTGGTTGTAAATACCGATGTGAACCTGCTGGCCGTTCTGGACTATGCCGTTACCCATCTGAAAGTGAAGCATATCATTGTCTGCGGCCATTATGGCTGCGGCGGTGTGAAGGCTGCCGCTACCCGCAACGATTTTAAGCTGGTATTGAATATGTGGCTCCGCAATATCAAGGATGTATACCGTCTGCATGCAGAGGAGCTCGATGCTATTACCGACGAAGAGCAGCGAAGCGACCGCCTGGTAGAATTGAATGTGCAGGAGCAGGTGTACAACCTGGCCAAGACCAGCATCGTGCAGCGCGCCTGGAAAAATGAACAAAGACCGGACCTTCATGGTTGGGTATATGGCCTCAAGAACGGGATCATCAAACCGGTATTGGAAGTCAAGGCAGGAGCGCCCATCAACGACCTGTACGAGTTCGAAGACCTGTAGGCTTATAATCAATAGGATACAATTACTCTTAATACGCCGCCGGCCTTTTCTAAGGCTGGCTTTTTTTATGAACAGAAGGTAACGGATAGGGCGCTGATAATTTGTATCTTTCTGGCGGGCCTGTGACAGGGATGTTGTGCGTCACTCATTTATACTGCATTTCATGAAGTCATTACCGATTGCGCTGATCCTGGCACTGTTCCTGAGTTCCTGCCAGGATCCCGAACCAACAGCCTCCAAACCTGCTGCTTCCGACACGGACAGCTGGGCCTTGCTTCCCTTTACCAAGGCCAATGAGGTAAATCCTGTACTTACAGCTGATTCCTCACTCGTCTTCACCGATCCGATCTGGAAGAAGGAAGTACGGTGGGCGGAAAAAGATGTGTTCAATCCGGCTACTGCCGTGCGCCATGATACCTTATTTCTGATCTTTCGTGCAGAAGATAAAGTCGGCAAATATGCAGGGGTATCGCGCATAGGCCTGGCTTATAGCCTGGATGGACTGCATTTTACCAAATACCCCGAGCCGGTACTGTATCCCGCTGAAGATTCGGTAAAGAAATGGGAGTGGGAAGGCGGTTGTGAAGACCCGCGTGTAGTAGAGGATGCTGCAGGTACCTATTACATGACCTATACCGCCTATGATGGCGATAAGGCCCGGCTGCTGGTGGCCACATCGCAGGACCTGGTGCATTGGACCAAGCAGGGCCCTGCCTTTCAGCAGGCCTTGAATGGGAAGTATGTGAATGCCTGGAGCAAGTCCGGCTCCATCGTTTCTCACTACGCATCCGATGGAAGGATTGTGGCCACGAAGGTGGGAGGCAAATACTGGATGTACTGGGGCGATGTCAATATTTATGCAGCCACTTCCGATGATCTTATCCACTGGACG
>DATAHC010000502.1:0-3546 GCA_036263415.1 Flavisolibacter sp. | reverse complement strand
GGTACTGGTTCATAATGATATTCATGCCCACGAGGAAGTGGAGGAAAGCCTGAACATCATGGACAAGGAAAAGGAGCTGATCATCAAAGCGCTGAAGAAACACCGCGGCAAACGCAAGGATGCGGCGATGGACCTGGGCATCAGTGAACGCACCTTATACCGGAAGCTGAAGGAATACGATATCGATCAATAAAAAGCCTCATGAAAAAACTGTTTACTCCTGCATTGGCGCTGCTGTTGGCTGTTCTGGCGGTTAGTCTAACGGCTACTACCGGCTGCGGCATTTACAGCTTCAATGAAAAAGGCACGGTACCGGACAGCATTCACACCGTACGTGTGCGGGTGGATAACCGGGCGCCGTATATCAATCCCCAGCTGAAGCCCAACCTGGAGAACCGGGTAAAGCAAAAGATCGTATCGCAAACGAGGCTCACCAGCACCACCAATGATAATGCGGACTATGATATTTCAGCCGTTATCAATGACTATTCCGTAAGCACCAGCGGTGTTACCAATACCAATGGCCGCCAGCAAAGCTCCATCAACCGGCTAACCGTAGCCGTACATATCGTGCTGCTGAACCAGACCAATAACGAGACCAAGGAATACGATGTCAGCCGGAGCTTCGATTTCAGCGCCAACCTATCGCTTCAGACCGCTGAAGCCAACCTGCTCGACGAGATCATACGGAATCTTTCCGATGAAATTTTCAACCGAATATTTTCTGATTGGTAGTAAATTGCCGGCATGAGTGGAAAAAGCCATTTGCTGGCTCATCATCTTTTCGGCAAGCCCACTGTGGATGACTGTACGCTGCAGGAGATCAGAATCCTGGCGGACCGCTATCCTTATTTTGCACCCGCCCAGTTCCTGCTGCTGGAAAAGCTGAAGACGGAAGATCCGGCCGCCTATGAGGTGCAGTTGCATAAAGCCATTCTTTATTATCCCGATCCCCTCACCTTTCAATATTTTATCGACGAGGCGCGCTTTGTAACGGAGGCGGAACCTGAAATGGCCGCAGTACCGGAAAGCACCGGTAGCTGGACAACGGAAGAACATACGGTGGCACCAGAACTGGTATATGAACCGCCTGCTGAAGAACCGGAAGCCATGGCCGAAGAAACGGCTCCTGCCTATCCGGAGCCCTTTATAGATACCGTTGAAGAAAGCGTACCGGAAGAAGTGACGACAGTTTTCATCCCGAAAACTGAAGCAGTTTCAGTCGAAACAGGTGTTGAAGAAATACCAGAACAAAACCTAGAAGTCGTCGCTCCACCATCAGCATCTTCCAGCATACAGCCGGAACCTGAAAAAGTATCGGAACCAGAGGTGGTAAGCGCCCAGGCACCGCAGGAAGCAGCACCCGTTGCTGCCTCATCACTGGAACCAACTCCCGCACCCGTATCCGAATTCACCTTCGAGCCTTTCCATACGGTCGATTATTTTGCCTCGCAAGGCATCAAGCTAAGCCAGGAGGACCTGCCCAAGGATAAATTCGGCAAGCAGCTCAAAAGCTTTACCGAATGGCTGAAGACCATGAAGAAGCTGCCGGCCAGCCAGATGAGCCAGTCGCTGGACCATGGAACCGAGAACAAGGTGCAGCACCTGGCGGAAGATTCCATACACCAGTCGGATGTGTGGACGGAAGCCATGGCGGAAGTATGGATCAAGCAGGGAAATGCCCATAAGGCACGCGAGGTTTATAACAAATTAAGTTTGCTCAATCCCTCCAAAAAGGCTTATTTTGCAGCGAAAATTGAAAATTTAAAGCATTCCTGATATGGTTCTCTTATTCATTATCCTGGTCGTTGTGGCGTGTATCGTTTTAAGTCTGGTCGTTCTGGTACAGAATCCAAAAGGCGGCGGACTGGCCGGAAACATCGGCGGATTCAGCAATCAGTTCATGGGCGTGAAGCAAACAACCGACGTGCTGGAAAAAGGAACCTGGATCTTCGCTGCCGTGATCGCTATTCTCTGCATCACCTCCACCCTATTCATTCCCGGTGGCAAACAACTGAGAAGAAGCGTAGAGCCCGGTGCACCCGGTCAGCAGCAACAGCAGCAGCAACAAACGGCGCCTCAGCCGGGAGCTAATACCACTACGCTGCCAGGAGCTACCAAATAAAAAAATTATCGGATAATATTGGAACCCTGTCTCCCGAGACAGGGTTTTTTGTTTATTTTGAACTACTATGAAAAAGCTCCTCCTGATCCTGTTGCTGCTGCTGGTGCTGGGTGGTGGTATTGTCGCCTGGCTACTCCTGGGTTCCGGCACTGCCTTCAGCGCGAATAAAGAATATGTGTATATCAGAAGTAATGCCGCCAACAAACAGGCTGTACTGGATTCCCTGAAGGCCAATGGCATTGTGAGCAGTCCGGCCCTTTTCGATTGGGTGGCGGCCCGCATGAATTACTGGAGCCATATCAAGCCCGGAAAATACGAGATCGACAAAGGCAGCAGTATCCTGACCATTGTACGCATCCTGCGCAACGGACGGCAAACGCCGGTGAACCTCACCATTAACAAACTGCGCACCAAGGAAGATTTCGCCCGGATGATCGGCAACCGCTTCGAGACCGATTCGCTGGAGATGATCCGCTTCCTCAATTCAGCCGATTCCTTAAAGACCTATGATGTGGATACGGTCACGGCCTTAAGCCTGGTGCTGCCCGACACCTATACCTATTTCTGGAATTCTTCACCACAAACTATCCTGAAAAAGATGGCGGAAGCCTCGAATGAATTCTGGACCGAGGAGCGGCTGCAAAAAGCCACGGCGCACGGCCTGAGTAAGATCGAGGCGTATACCCTGGCCTCCATCATCGAGGAAGAGACCAATAAGGATGCGGACAAGGGAAACATTGCCAGCGTGTACTTGAACCGGATCCATAAAGGCATGCCGTTGCAGGCCGATCCCACCATCAAGTTTGCCATGCGCAATTTTGCCTTGAAACGCATTTATGAAAAATACCTGTTCGTGCCTTCCCCTTACAATACCTACCGGAACAAAGGGCTTCCTCCCGGGCCGATCTGTACACCCGGCAAGAATACCCTTAATGCCGTTCTGGATGCCCCGTCAACGGACTACCTGTATTTCGTGGCCAGCAGCAAGTCTTTAGGCAGTCACGATTTCAGCGTTACCTACGAGGAGCATATGCAAAAGGCGCGGGCCTATCAAAGCTGGCTGAACCGCCAGGATTCCATCAGAAAAGCGTCCCAACCCTGATGGCCATCCGCACTCAATTGCAACGCGCGTTTTTCAGTACGCCGGGCACGAAAGCAACCGGTAAAGCACCCGACGGATCGGTACTGCCCGGATTCGGGGGACTCACGATACGCGAGGTATGGAAGCCTTTTCTGACGCAGCTACGCAAGACCAGTCTTTCAGAGCGCGCCAGCGGCATCTCGTTCAATATCGTCATGGCCATACCGCCCACGCTGATCTTTGTTTTTACCCTGATCCCCTACCTGCCGATCTCGAAGCAATTCATCCATCAAATCTTCGTGCTGATCCGCGATATCGTGCCGGGCGAAAAGAACAATTC